>DAOVZS010000141.1 GCA_030635005.1 Thiomargarita sp.
ACGGTGACCGATTCTTCAGAAACGGTGACTGTTGATTCAAATATACTACATCCTGTGGTTCGTACGGGAAGTTATGATCATTCAATAGAAGTTAATCGTTTAACAGAAGCTAATGTGCACGGTTGGGTGTTATCATTAGGTGCTAATGAAATGGGCATAGGTGCGCCCATCATTTTACCCGATGTCCCAGAAGAAGGCATGTATAGTCTGACTTTTAACACCTACAATACCAATACACGTGAATCCAGAATGTATATGGTAAATCTTCTCAATGGAGATCCTGTAGTTGCCAAAAACTCTGATGGTAATTTTGACTTACATGTTCCACTAGGTGATACTGATGATGGAGACAGTGCGCGTTACCAAGATTTAAGTAACAAGGCCATTGGAGGCGCTCAAGCGATTAAGTTGAAAGATGGTACTTCTGAATTGCTCACTTCAGATGGACCTATCTCATTACCAGCAACAGTGGGTATTAACTATAGACTGAGTCCTGCAAATTGGACGCAAATATATTAATAGTCAGTAACTGATGTTGATAGCAGGGGTGCAATGCCCCTGCTTATTTTTTGCCCTATTTCCTATTGACATATTAATCTAATCTATTTATATTAATATATTTAGATTTAATCATTGAGACCTCTCTTTTTCCCATACTCCCCATAATTTTCACTCCCCCACAAATATCAATCCTAGGGCGTTGCCCCAGGCTAATATATGTCGCCCTTTCAGGGCTTTACCTCGTGATCATTACCTTTAATTATAATGAAATTTCAATTTAACAAACTAGGTCCTATCGATGCTGCTGAAATAGAATTGGGTGATTTAACCATTCTATGTGGCAAAAATAATACGGGGAAAACATATGCACTTCGTGCTATTAATGGATTTCTCAATATGTGGCACAATGAGATAGACTTTAAAATATCTGAAGACAATATACAAAGTTTATTGGTAAATGGCGTGCTTAAACTTGATCTGTCTTTACTTGAAAAAGATATTGTCGCTGTTGTAGACGTTTTATCTCAAAAATACACCGATTCTCGAGCACTTCTTCACAAATATCAACCAAATTATGAACAAGCCTTACATGTGTCATTAGGAACACTCTCTAAAAATGTATTACAAATCATTAAAGATAAAGACAGTTGTATTTTAAACATCAGCCTACTTGCAGAAAATAAAAATGTGATTCCACATGTGAGTATTATCAAACATTTTATTAATAAAGGCATTGGGCAAGCCTTGTTAGCACATTACTTTGCCAATCCTTTCATGATCAACTCAGAACGTCGCAGTGAATTTGCAGATGAGATTATCACTGTACATAGCAAACAAACAAGCGCCTTAATAAAAGAACATCCTGCCTTGCTCACACGCTTAAAAGACATTGTGGGCGGTGAATATAAAGTTGAAAATAATCAAATTGTTTTTTATTATCAAAAAAATCAACACATTCCCTTACATTTGGCATCAGCTACGGTGAACTCACAACTTGAATTAAATTTTTATCTCAAATGTATCGCCAAAAAAGGAGATATATTACTGATTGATGAACCTGAAAAAGATTTACATCCTGCGAATCAGCGAAAAATGGCAAGATTATTTGTTCAACTGATTCAAGCAGGTATAAAAATTTTTATCATCACTCATAGCGACTATCTTATTAAAGAATTAAATCATCTGATTATCTTAAGTCATCAATTTGATGATAGAAAGGCGATTATGACAAAATATGACTACAAAGAATCAGAAGTATTAGAACAACGTCAAGTAAAGACATATAATGCCGAAAAACACACTTTAGTCAATGCAAAAATAGATGATATGGGTATAGACGTGATTTCTTTTGATAAAGAAATCGATGAAATGAATCATTTATATAATGAAATAACTGTCAATTTACCCTGTGCTTATGTTGATTAATGATATCAAAAAACTGATTAATCCAGAAGTCCAAATTGAAATTCTCAATAAAAATGGACATGGGATGATCATTTTAGAAGAAAAAGGAAAAGAAGCAAAATTAAAACGCGTTACTATACGTGGATTTGAGGCTAATCAAACTTTTGCATTTAAATTGGATGTAGAAGGTAAGAGAATTACTAATTACTTAAATCCCTCTGCAAAATATATTAATAAAGGGAGCGATGCTATCATTTTTACCTGTTTCAATAATGAATGTTATATTTTCATTTGCGAGCTGAAATCAGGAAAACCCACAGAAAAGGAATATTTATTGCAATTTAAAAATTCATATCTTTTTATTAAATATATCCACTCTTTATTAGAATCCTTTTATCATTTTAAGTTACTTAATAAATTTTCTATTAAATATCTCCTTTTTGATAAACAACAAAAAAATAGGCTTAATAAAACAAAAATAAAAATTGATAAAATCATACCCAATAAAATCATATCAGCAGAAAATGAAATCTTTTATATTTATAAAATTCATCATCTTGCAGAAAATGAATTCCTTAATATTAGACATTTAAAACTAACTTAGAGCACACTTTATGGCACTCACAGTCACCGAAAAAGCTGCAACACATATACAAAAAAGTCTTACTAATCGCGGAAAAGGTATTGGCTTACGCCTAGGGGTTAAAACATCAGGCTGCTCAGGAATGGCTTATTTGATTGAATTTGCGGATACACTGGATGATAATGATCAAGTGTTTGAATCACATGGTATTAAAATCATTGCAGATCCCAAAAGCCTGATTCATATTGACGGTACAGAACTTGATTATGTACGTGAAGGTTTAAATGAAGGCTTTAAATTCAACAATCCCAACGTCAAAGATCAATGTGGTTGTGGCGAAAGTTTCACGGTATAAGTATCATGTCATCTCATCATTTTGATCTTTTTGGATTAGATGTCTCTTTTGATATCGATAACAAGGCACTGAGTGACCGTTATCGAGAATTACAACGGACTGTCCATCCTGATAAATACGCCAATGCCTCTGAAAAAGAACGCCTATTGGCGATGCAAAAAACCACGCACATCAATGAAGCCTATCAAACCTTGAAAAACCCACACGATCGGGCACGTTATCTATTATACTTACAAGGGATAGAGATTAACGACAAGGCAATGATCATGGACAGTGATTTTTTGATGAAGCAAATGGCATTGCATGAAGAACTTGCCGATATAAAACATATTGATAGCTTAAATGCTTTCTTAAGTCGCATTGAAAAACAGATAACACATTTGATTGACACCTTAAGCCAACAATTTTCTCAAAAAAATTATCAACAGGCTTCTGAGACCGTCCGTCAATTTCAATTTTTCACACGATTACATGAAACAGCCTTAAGTTTAGAAGAAGAACTCATTTAAACGACTCCCTGGAAATATTTATGGCCCTTTTGCAAATCACTGAACCTGGAAAAACCGCTGCACCTCATTATCATAATCTTGCTGCAGGTATTGATTTAGGCACTACCAATTCTCTTGTGGCAACAGTACGTAGTGGTTTAGCAGAAACACTGCCCGATATTAAAGGACATCATTTATTGCCATCTATTGTGCATTATGTCAAAAATGAGACTCCGCAAATCGGCACTGCTGCTAAACAGTATGCGCATACTGATCCGCTGAATACCATTGCTTCTGTCAAACGCTTAATGGGAAGAGGATTGAAAGATATTAAAACGATTGGTACGCGCTTACCCTACGATTTTGTAGAAAAAGAAGGGCAAGGCATGCCGATGATTCGCACTGTTGCAGGTGAATTGAGTCCCGTGCAAATTTCAGCAGAGATTCTCAAGAATTTGAAACAACGGGCAGAAGACAGTTTAGGGGGCGCATTAACGGGGGTAGTTATTACGGTGCCTGCCTATTTTGACGATGCACAACGTCAAGCCACCAAAGATGCCGCAATATTAGCGGGTTTAAAGGTATTACGTTTACTTAATGAACCCACTGCAGCAGCGGTAGCGTATGGCTTAGATCAAGGGGCTGAAGGGATTCATGTGATTTATGATTTAGGGGGCGGTACTTTTGATATTTCTATATTACGTTTGCAACGGGGTGTGTTTGAAGTGCTGGCAACTGCTGGAAATTCTGCCTTAGGAGGCGATGATTTTGATCGCGTCATTGCCCAATGGATGATGCAAGAAGCCAATATTGCGAATGATGCGCAACAAAGCCATATTCGTGAATTAATGGATATCGCACGTACTGCTAAAGAAACATTAAGCACACAAGACACCGCATCATTAAACATACAACTTGCCGATGGCTTGCAATGGCACGGCACTTTAAATCGTGAACAATTGAATACACTTATTGATCCCTTAATTCAAAAAACCATGATGCCGTGTCGTCGTACACTACGTGATGCAGGTTTAACACTTGATGATATTAATGAAGTCGTCATGGTGGGTGGATCAACTCGGATGCCACGTGTTCGTGAAAAAGTAGGTGATTTTTTCAAACGAACACCGCATGTTAATATTGATCCTGATAAAGTTGTGGCTATAGGGGCTGCTATTCAAGCTGATATTTTAGCGGGCAATAAACCTGATGGTGAAATGCTGCTATTAGATGTCATTCCCCTATCATTGGGCATTGAAACCATGGGCGGTTTGGTTGAAAAAATTATCCCACGTAATACCACCATTCCTGTGGCACGTGCTCAAGACTTTACCACTTTTAAAGATGGACAAATTGCCATGACTATTCACATTATGCAAGGAGAACGTGAATTAGTCTTAGATTGTCGCTCCCTCACACGTTTTGAATTGCGGGGCATTCCTCCAATGGTTGCAGGTGCAGCACGCATTCGCGTCACCTATCAAGTGGATGCAGATGGCTTATTAAGCGTGTCTGCAAAAGAGGAAATAAGTGGTATTCACAGCGATATCATTGTGAAACCCTCTTATGGCTTGCAAGATAACGACATTGAACAAATGTTAAAAGATTCCTTGAAATATGCTAAAGAGGATGTCATTACCAGAAATTTACGTGAACAACAAGTAGAAGCCGATCGTGTCATCAATGCCTTACGTGCTGCGATTACGACAGATGGACATCATTTACTGAAACATCAAGAATTTGTCACCATTAATATAAAACTGGATGAATTATTACGTATCAAAGAAAGCAAAGATGCCAAATCCATTAAAAAAGCAATAGAGCAACTTGATGAAGTCACACAAGATTTTGCAGCACGTCGTATGGATTATAGTATTCGACAAGCGATGCAAGGACGCAGTGTTGATGAATTTTCGGAAAATTAAATTGAATATTTTGAGGAAATAATGATGACAAATGTATTTGATGTTGCGGTGTATATCCTGAAAAAAAGGGGCACCTTGTCTACAATGAAACTTCAAAAATTGGTTTATTACAGTCAGGCATGGGCTTTAGTTTGGGATGATACGCCCTTATTTTCGGATCAGATTGAAGCTTGGGCTAATGGTCCAGTAGTTACAACGCTTTATAATGTCCATAAAGGCGAATTCTCGATTACTGATGCTGATCTCCAAAGTTATGTTCAAAATGAACTCACAGAAAATCAGAAAGACAC
>DAOVZS010000032.1 GCA_030635005.1 Thiomargarita sp.
AAAATAAGCATTTTATAATATAACAGTTTGCTTTATTATTTAATATGTATCAAGTGAGATAACTGCTATGTATGCTATGATAAAAAAATGTATCACATAAGGATGAATTATTCATGAGTATTATAGAACAAAACAGCCCCTTTAATTTGGATAATGACAGTGCATATCAGGCTTGGCGTTCCCAGAAATTAGCACATTATCCCAGTACTTTATCAGATTTGGTCGTCAATATTAAAGATCCCTATTTGTTAACCCGCTCAGAGCATGAAGCCATTGTGGAACGGTGCAAACGCTTTAATATGGCGATTTATGCAAGCCCAGTGACTAAAGAGGATAAAGCGATTTCTCATGAGATCAGTAAACAATTTTCTCTCACGTTATTGGATGAAAATATGTGTTCTGATGAGGACAGTATCACTTCCTTAACGGTGGCTAAAGAGACTGATAAGAGGCGACAAACTTATATTCCCTATACCGACAAACCCATTCACTGGCACACTGATGGGTATTATAATGCCCTGAATTATCAAATTTACGCCTTGTTATTGCATTGTGTACGTAGTGCTAAAGAAGGGGGAGAGAATGCTTTATTAGATCATGAGATTGCGTATATTCTCATGAGAGACGAGAATCCTGCTTATATTGAGAAGCTGATGCAAGAGGATGCGATGTGTATTCCACCCAATATCGTAGAAGGAAAAGAATTGCGTCCGCTTCGATGTGGTCCTGTATTTTCAGTTATGCCTGATGGACATTTGCACATGCGTTACACGAAACGCACACGTTCTATTGCTTGGAAGAAGGATGAGACGACACAAGCAGCGGTGCGTTTTTTAGAAAACTTATTAGACAGTGATTCTCCTTATATTTTTAGGGGTACATTACAAGCTGGACAAGGACTTGTGAGTAATAATGTATTACATGACAGGTCTGGATTTGTGGATTTTGCAGATCCGACACAACACCGTTTACTTTATCGGGGACGTTTTTTCCAACGGGTGAGTGGTTCCTAAAAAATCCTCTAAAATACGCATAAATATATCAGGATGCGATAAAAAAGGAACATGTGCTGCTGGCTTAATACACACCGTGTGCAGTTGAGGCCAGCAGTCTTTACAAGACTCTGCTACTTCTCTTGGAACAAGTGTATCACGTCCTCCTAAACAGAGTAAGCTAGGACATTGAATTTGGGCGACTTCAGCACGTAAGTCGATATTTTGTAATAATTGTAATCCAGCTGTTAATGCGGTGGTATGGGGTAATGTTGTATTTTTTAAAAATGTTTTAAGCAGACGAAGTTGTGCGCGATTAGATACTTGCAAAGTTAAAAATCGTTGTAACGTTCCCCGTATGTCTGTTTGTAATTGTTGAGAAAATTGTTGTAATACAGACGGTGTTATCGCATGTGGCCAATTTTCAGCAGTGGTAAAACGTGGCGATGTACTTACCAAAATTAATGCACGTACAAAAGTGGGATGCCATCTTGCCATCGCCATTGCTAATAATCCGCCCATTGACCAGCCTATCCAAACTGCTTCTTTAGGTAAATGTTGTGCTAAATGTTGTGTCAGTTGTGTCAAATTTGACATAACCACATCACAGGGTGTACTGCGCCCATGTCCTGGTAAATCAACTTGATAAACATGCCAATTTTGAGCAAGACGTCTTGCAATATCATCCCAAATATCTCCATTAAATCCCCAACCATGTAATAATATGATAGGGCACCCTTTACCTTGTTGTTTGATATATAAACGCATTGGATTTTTTTTTTTGAATCATGTATCATGTTAAAAAAGTATACTCATTAAAAATTAAGAACGCATTATAAAAACAAAAAAACATACACACACTGAGGTAAAGACACACAAACATGAAGACCATTGCACAACGTATTGCAGAAGAATTGTCCGTACCCGAAAATAAGGTACAAGCTGCTATCATCTTACTTGATGAAGGTGCAACGGTGCCCTTTATTGCTCGTTATCGTAAAGAAGTTACGGGCGGTTTAGATGACATCCAACTGCGTACTTTAGAAGACCGATTACGCTATATACGTGAACTTGACGAACGCAGAGAGGTCATTTTAACGAGTATTCGCGGTCAAAACAAACTTACCACTGAATTAGAAGTAGCTATTAATGATACGATTACTAAAACAAATCTTGAAGACTTGTATTTACCTTACAGACTAAAACGTCGTTCTTCAAAAGCTCAAACAGCTAAGGATGCAGGACTTGAACCGTTGGCACTCGATTTGTTAGAAAATCCAAGCCATGTTCCTGAAGAAACGGCAATGGCGTATCTTAATACTGATAAGGGTATTGATAATAGTACACAAGCCTTAGAAGGGGCTCAAAAGATTTTAATAGAGAAATTTTCAGAAGTTGCTGAATTATTAGAAGAATTTCGAGATTATATTTGGGAAAATGCTGTTTTAACGTCCAAAGTTGCTAAAGGGAAAGAAGAAAAAGGGGCAAATTTCTCGGATTATTTTGAGTTTTCCGAAGCACTTAAAAAGATTCCTTCTCATCGTGCTTTAGCAATGTTTCGGGGACGTGATCTGCGTATCTTACGCTTACAATTAAGAGTGCTCAATGAAGATAAGACGGAAGATATAGCAGCCCAGTATTGTGAAGGCTGTATTGCAAAACATTTTAATATTGCCAATCAAGAACGGGCTTCGGATGAATGGTTATTAGACATTGTCCATTCAGCGTGGCGTTCTAAAATCAAGATGCATTTAGAAGCACAATTACTCCTCGGATTACGGGAAACAGCAGAACAAGAAGCCATTCAGGTTTTTGCGGGTAATTTACATGATCTCTTATTAGCAGCACCTGCGGGTCAACGAGCGACTATTGGATTAGATCCCGGTATTCGTACAGGCGTTAAAGTGGCGGTGATAGATAATACGGGAAAAGTAGTGGATACTGCCACCATTTATCCCCACCAACCCAGAAAAAAATGGCAAGAGTCTATTGATAAACTGGCTGATCTGACACGTCTACATCAGGTTGAATTAATTAGTATTGGTAATGGGACGGCTTCTCGAGAAACGGATAAATTAGTTGCAGACCTCATGAAACAATATCCTGATTTAGGTTTATCCAGATTAGTCATTTCAGAAGCTGGGGCTTCTGTTTATTCGGCCTCAGAACTTGCATCTGAAGAATTTCCTGATATAGATGTATCTATACGGGGTGCAATTTCTATTGCAAGACGTTTACAAGATCCTTTGGCAGAATTGGTCAAAATTGAACCCAAATCTATTGGAGTCGGTCAATATCAACATGATGTCAATAAAAATAATTTAGCACGAAGTCTTGATGCTGTTGTAGAAGACTGTGTGAATGCGGTTGGTGTCGATGTAAATACTGCTTCTGCCTCATTATTACGTTATGTTTCGGGTTTAAATGCAGGTTTAGCCCAGAATATCGTAAAATTTCGTGACGAACATGGTTTGTTTCTAAATACTGAGACTTTAAAGGAAATTCCTCGGTTAGGCGAAAAAAGCTTTGAACAATCCGCAGGTTTTTTAAGAATCATGAATGGTGACAATCCTTTAGATGCCTCTGCAGTCCATCCAGAAGCGTATCCTGTGATAGAACGCATTATGGAGCAAACGGATAAATCCATTAAATCTTTAATCGGGAATACTTCGTTTTTGCGTAATCTCAATCCAAAAGACTATACGGATGAACATTTTGGTGTACCGACTGTAAATGATATTTTACGTGAATTAGAAAAGCCTGGCAGAGATCCACGCCCTGAGTTCAAAACGCCGACATTTAAAGAAGGGGTTGAAAAACTTGAAGATCTAGAAGCAGACATGATTTTAGAAGGGGTGATCACTAATGTTGCTAATTTTGGTGCTTTTGTAGATATTGGTGTTCATCATGATGGCTTAGTCCATATTTCTGCATTGTCTCATAATTATGTTAAAGATCCCCGTCAAGTGGTGAAAACAGGTGATGTGGTTAAAGTCAAAGTATTGGAAATTGATTTAAAACGAGGCCGTATCGCTTTAAGTATGTGTTTGGAAGAGAAAAAACGCGAACGTTCTACCCAAAGAAAAGACGCCTCTCGTAAAAGACCTCCAAAACGCGGAAGAAAACCAGGTTCAACACGATCTTCAAGACCTGAAAACAGTGCTATGCCTCCCGGAAATATCATGGCTGAAGCTTTTGCAAATGCCCGTAAGAACTAATATTTGATAAGAAAACCTACGCAGCTTTTGGGGTGCGTAGGCAATACCTTTAAAACACATCTAAAAATGATCCTGAAAGCCTGGAATACTATCTGCTAAAAATGTATCCGCTTTTTTACCCACACCGCCCAATCCTTTGAGGTGAAGTTGTATAAAAAAAGCATTTAAATAACCATTATCATCACTATTTAAATAGCGTCGTACAATTCCCCGTACCGCCCAACAACAACTACTATATTCCAATCCAGAAAAGACTTCTAAAGTTTTCTTGTCAGGTAAGGAAACATTCCAACGTCCTAAAACATTCCAACGTGAATTTAAAGCCCAATGGAATGACATATCCGTTTGTTCTATAGAATCTTCTCGTAAGCGGTAAGAAAAATTAAAAATATTCTTTGAATCAGTCTGATAACGCATTTGTAATACGGACTGTTCGGTATCATCAGTGTGTGGATCCCATCTAAAGGAAGAGGTGATTCTCAAAGATTGATTAAGCTGTGTCGCTAATTCCATAATAATATTAGAAGAATAGTTTTGATTTTGTTCTTCTAAATTTTCTGTGGGTAATGCTACCTGTTGATCTTCAAAATAATAAATCTGTCCAATACTTGCACGTAAATGCTCTAATCCTGTCTTAGTTCCAAATAAACGTGAGGTCACAGCTACGGTTAATTGATGATTATCATCCACTCTATCTACCCCATTGAAACTATCCTCACGAAAAAGTTGGTAAAATGATAAATCATGACGTGCGGTATCAAAAATAGGAAGCATGGATTGATCATCATACGAAGTATTACGATAAAATAAACGAGGTTCTAAAGTTTGTACTAAGTCTCTTTTAAAGAAATTAAGGTCACGTTCAAAAAATAACCCACTATCTGCACTGAATCTGTATAAAAAACGATCATATTTAGCAGTTTCTTCTTGATTTTCTTCGTCCACATTCTCTAAATCATAATGTGTATACAGTAGTGATAACTTTGGCACTATAAAACTACTGGACGTACGCCATGGATAACTCAGACTAGAAGTGAGATGAATACGATTACCAATAGGACCTTCAATAGCATCAATATTACGATCAAAGCGTACAAATTCACTGCCTAATGAGAAATTAAATTGCTGGTTTTTTTCAGGCAAGTTAGTTTCCAAGATGATTTGTGGCAAGCGTTGATAGGGACGTGCTTCTGAATTGGGATCTATGGTTTGAAACATTTGTACGCGTCCTAATCCTCTCCATCCATTTCCAGCATAAGAGATATCTCCTCGTCTTTCTAAATGCGTGATACTTGACGTGCTTATATTATTCCCTAATTCTTCAAAATAACGATTATCAGAGACATAATTAACATTAATATCAGTCGACAATCGTTTTGTTAGCATACCTTGATGTTGAAAACCTAATAATGTGCGACTTTCTCCTTTTGAACTGTCATAAGGCAAATATTCTGCATTAATATTTCCTTCTGCTGTTTGCGTTAAATAACGAAATTCATTTTTGAATAAAATTCCGCGTCGCGACATAATACGGGGGGTTACAAGGAGATCATAATGAGGTGCTAAATTGAAATAGTAAGGAAGAATAAATTCTGTCCCTGTTTCATCCGAAATGGCAAAGTTTGGAGCCAAAAAACCAGATTGACGATTTTTACCCAGTGGAAATGATAGGTAAGGAAAATAAAGCACAGGGACGTCCAACAGGCGTAGTGTCACGTGATTCGCTACTCCTTGAGAAGTTTCTTCATTTAATGAAATAGTGCTTGCATTCAAACGCCAAAAAGCTTTCTTAGATGCACAAGTGGTATAACTAGAATCTTTTAAAATCACAATATTTTTAGATTGTTTGATAATTTTTCTGGCATAACCACGAGCACGTCGTTGTAATAACCAATACTCAGCATTACTCATTTCACCTTGATTATCAGAGCGTAACTGCAATTTACCCCCTCTCATAATAAATTTATTATTCCATAAGGTGAATTTATTTTCGGCATCAATGACTTCATTATTACGATTATATTCAATAATAGGTGTACTCAATATTTGATCTGCTTGTTGCATTAAAACATTTCCACTAAAAATGGAGCTGCCTTGTTTTTCTTGCACAACTGCTTGATCAGCAAATATTTGGATCAAATCCCCTTCAGGTGGGGGTAATTCAGGACGCTGTGGTGCTATGTCTGCAAAAGATTGACATGAGTCAAATTCATCATTCGCATAAGCTATCAGGCTTTGGCATACTATAAGTAATAGTATAATAGTGTGTCGCATATCAAGTATTTACTCTTCAATATATATAAAGGAAATTTTAACATGTTACCCCCCTTATTTGAATCTCAATTACAGCTCCCTTTGAAACAACGTGGGAAAGTACGTGATATTTACACCGTTGATGATGAGCATCTGCTTATTGTTGCTACCGATAGATTGTCTGCTTTTGATGTTATTTTACCTACCCCTATTCCTAATAAAGGGGCCATACTGACTGCAGTATCCAATTTTTGGTTTCATTTTACAGAGTCATTCATTACTAACCATCTTGCAGATATGAGTTTAAAAGAAATCTTATCTGATCCTGATGAATATCAGTGTATGCAAGGACGTTCTGTTATTGTCAAAAAATTTAAACCTTTGCCTATTGAAGCGATAGTACGTGGGTACTTAGCAGGTTCAGGATGGAAAGACTACAAAAAAAGTGGGGCTATTTGTGAGATTACTTTACCACAAGGTTTGCAACTTGCAGATAAATTACCTTCTCCCATATATACGCCTTCTACTAAAGCAGCTTTAGGTGAACATGATACAAACATTAATTTTTCGGAAACTTCTGCTTTAATCGGGGAACGTTTGGCGAAACAAGTGCGGGATATAAGTTTGAAAATTTATACACGTGCGCGTGATTATGCAGCAGCACGGGGTATTATTATTGCGGATACTAAGTTTGAATTTGGGACGGATATGAAGGGAGAATTGGTGCTTATTGATGAAGTGTTGACGCCTGATTCATCACGTTTTTGGGCAAAAGAGCAATATCATGTTGGGATTAGTCCGCCCAGTTTTGATAAACAATTTGTACGAGATTATTTAGAAACGCTTGATTGGGATAAAACCGCTCCCGGACCCACATTACCCCAACACATTCTCGAAAAAACGGTTGCTAAGTATCAAGAAGCACAATTGCGTTTAATGACATAAACGATTACAAAATCAATAAATAACATCAAGATGATAAGGTTATACTTTACATTTCAAGGATAAGATTTTATAATATATAACAATTTTATGTGTATGGCTTGATCTATTGCATAATGCCTACTACACTTATGATCAAGGAATACTAGCCAGCATGAGGAGAGCATAATGTCTTATTTGATTTTAAAACATTTAACCAGCAAACAATTACCCGCTGATTGGGTGAGTGATTTACCGGTAGGACAAACGTTTACAGTGTCTATCGTCGCAGAAACACCTGAACAACACGCGTCAATGTCTAGAACATTGAATAAAAATAAAGGGAACCCTGTCTACCAACATCAATATAAAGAGACTTTATTTGATCCCAGTTAAATTATTTCACTAGAAACTTAACAATAGGGGTCACCTGTTGTATTTTATCCTTATTGAATAATACTTTCACTTGGGCAGTATGTGGACCACGTGTGACTGCCCATAAAAATTGACGGTTATCAGGAAGCGTGGTGTCCATAAGCACTCCATCAACCCACCATTCTATTGCATGTGCGTCTTCTAACACTGTATCAGATAACATGAATGTAAAGGCTTCATATTCATCAGGAATACGTGGATCCATTGCTAAGTGTAAATTTGGAGTAGGGTGTTTTAAATATAAGTGCGTTTTTTTAACGCGTCTATGCTGTGGCAATTTATCTTTAATAAACCATTCTAATTTGCTGGGACAATCGGGCGTAGCCCGCATGCCTGTGGTACGACAAATATTGATTTTTATCAATTTGGGACTTTCATATAAAGGGTATGTCTTTTCATAACGATTTAACTCAGCAAATACCGTACGTACTATTAATGCAGCACCTGAACCGCCGGAAACACGAGACATGGGTTGTTGATCTAAATTTCCTAACCATACACCAACCGTGTAACGATAATTAAAACCTACTGTCCAAGCATCTCTATAATCTGTGGAAGTACCCGTTTTAACAGCTGTTTGAACAGGAAAATGTAATAAGGCACTTCGTCCAAATTCTAATTGACGTGCATTCTGATCGGATAAAATATTAGCAATAATAGACGTGACTTCGGAACTATACACACGCTTAGGTTCAAATTTCTGGGCATGAGACAAGATATTCAAAACCTGAAAATTACCTTGATTGGCTAAAGTAGTATACGCTTGCACTAATTCAAATAGAGTCACGCCTCCATTGCCTAAAGCTAAGCCTTCACCATAATATTCAGGATGCTCAGTCAAACTTGCAAATCCTAAATGGTGCAAATATTGTAAAAATTGAGAGACGCCTACAAATTGAATCGTACGAATGGCAGGCGTATTTAATGAGTTACCCAAAGTATCCCGTAAACGCAAACGACCATAATAACCACCACTATAGTTACGATATTGATGCAAGCCCATACCTACCTCTGATGCTAACGGTGCATCATTAATGATAGTGGCTGCTGTCCATCCTTTTTCTAAGGCAGCTGCATATAAAAATGGTTTTAAGCTTGAACCAGGCTGGCGTTTTGTGAGGACACTATCAATATGACTGTTTTGTCCTGCATTGACCCAAGCTAATACCTCTTGTTTCTGATGATCTACTACCAATACAGCACCATTATTCACATTTTTATGATGTAAATCTTGTACACGTTGATCCAATATTTTTTGAACCTTAGATTGTATATTGCTATCAAGCGTGGTGTACAATCGTCCTAAATTGCTTTGCAATGTATTTACGGTTTGTGTGGCATAAATATGATTTACAAAATGTGTCGCTTGTACAGGTAATTTTGCATCATGCAACTGCAAGGGCGTCGTGAGAATATTTTGATAATCTATAGGGGTGACCAGCCCTAACTGTAATAAACGTTTAAGCAGTTGTGCAATAGGTTTTTCAATTTTTTTGGTACCTTGCCGTAAATCCAAGCGACCGGGCGAACGCACTAACACCGCTAAAGCCATCATCTCTTTTAGATTTAAAGTACTTAAATCACGATCGAAATATAAACGGGCTGCTTGTACAACCCCTCGTCTCTGACGAGCATAAGGGACTTGATTCAGATAAAATTCTAAAATATCAGCTTTAGAAAATTTGTTTTCTAAACGGGCTGCTTCAAACCCTTCTAACCAACGTGACCAAAAAGAACGGGGACGTGGGTGTAATATTCGCACGGTTTGTTCTGTGAGCGTACTGGCGCCTCGCACTAAGCGTAATGCTAATATATTCTGCCAGACTGCATGCCACCGCGCCTGCCAATCCATGCCATTATGTTCATAAAAACGCTTATCTTCTGCTAATATGAAAACCTGTTGCAAAAAATCTGGAATATCATGCAATGGTACAATATCATGAATATTCCAATCATTTTGATACGTGATAGAAAGTGGTATTCCATGACGATCTAATATTTGCGCTTTTTTTACAGGTGCATCAAAGAGATATAAACTGTTGGGAATGGGACTTAAGTTAATAACAGTAAGTCCAGTGCCTAATACAAGAATGATAAGACTGATCCAAAGGAATTTACGCATAAGGTTTCATGATACGCACACCGCGTCTACCACATTTATTATTAGTCGCATAACCATAACGATAAGCACTGCGACACTCATCAGGACAATCTTCCCAAGAACCACCCCGCATCAGTCTATGTTGCCCCTCTCCATTGGCTATCCAGCCACTCCCATCCATAGGGGCTTTCTTATAATTATCATGCCAGACATCAATCAACCATTCCCAAACATTCCCATGCATATCATAAAGTCCAAAAGCATTGGGGGGAAATGTGCCCACATCAGTTGTTTCTTGACGATATATCCCTGTAGGCTCAGACGCATAATTATAATTACCATCATAATTTGCTAATGTACTGGTAATCGTTTTACCAAAGTAAAAAGGGGTTTTTGTACCCGCTCGGATGGCATATTCCCATTGTGCTTCACTGGGTAACTGATAAATCTTACCGGTCATTTTGGATAATTGTCTTGTAAAGTCTATAGAATCTGACCATGAAATGTTTTCGACAGGGCGGTTTTTTCCTTTAAAACGAGATGGATTATTGCCCATCACAGCCTCCCATTGGGGTTGTGTGATGGTATATTTACTTAAGTAAAATGGTTTCATTGTCAGTTTACGTTGAGGCCCTTCATCATTCGAACGCCCTTTTTCTGTCATAAACATCCCCCCTAACCTCTTAGGAGAACCCATTATAAATGTACCCGCTGGAATATAAACCATGTCTATACTCACCCCATTACCCAAGTCTTCAGTTTGGTAGCAAGCTTGTTTTTGAATTCGTTTGGTAATATCGCCATGTGCATTAACATTGACAATTTCAAATTGAAACGTTTGATTGTTTTTATCAGTCATTATACAAAAATTCATGTTGGCAGCTAAAATACGCTGCTGATATCAAAATATTAGGTGCCATCTTTATGACACACTTTCCGTGATAGGCAATAAAATTGAGAAACATGTGCCTTTACCCACTTCACTGTCTACTTTAATCTGCCCATCATGATTATCAATAATTTTCTTAACAATATCAAGTCCTAAGCCATTGCCTTCACCGGGGGCTTTGGTGGTGAAAAATGGCATAAAGATTTTCTCTTGAATATCAGCTGTCATTCCAGAACCATTATCAGTAATAGCGACAATAACCTCATTATGATGTTGGGATAGGCTTATTGTTAAAGTGCCTTTATAATTCATAGCTTGTAAAGCATTATGAATAAGATTTGTCCAAACTTGATTCAGTTCGTTAGGATACGCTAAGATCTGTGGTATATCTTCATATTTTTTGATGAGGTTTACACTGTATTTTATCTGATTACTATACAGTGTCAATATCGTTTCTATGCCAGATTGTAAATCTGTCGCTATTTTTTCACCGCTAGAATCATATCGTGCAAAAGTTTTTAAAGCAAAAATAACTTTGGAAGCACGTTCAACCGCTGTGCGAATATTGCCCGTACTTCTGGAAAAGGTAGAGAGATGATATGCAAATTCAAAAATGAAATCTTTGTGAGTATGTTGTAATAAAGGTAAATATTGTTCAATATTTGTCGAAATACCCAAACAAATAAAGGTTTCTGAACATTCTCTCGGTTCTACGATGCCATATCTTTCTAATTCTGTTATCAGTATTTTTTTAGCGACTCTTTTTTCTTTAGTTGTTAATAGAGTCTGATGTTGCAAAGATTGTTCGATTAATGTAAAAAATATTTCTTGTTGTGGCTGGGATAATATATTAAATAGTTTGGGAAATTGCTCTAATGTAGGGACTATAATATTTGACAGTGTTTCTGCTGAAGAACGAATCGCCCCGAGCGGTGTATTGACTTCGTGGGCAATACCCGCAACTAATTGTCCTAAAGCGGCCATTTTTTCACTGTGTATTAGTTCTTCACGCGTTCGTGTTAATTCTGTGATTTTCTTATTTAATTGCGTTGTTCTGAGATTTACTTTTTGTTCTAATTGTTCGTTTAGTATTTTTAATTTTTCTTGTTGTTTATATATTTGATCTGCCATTTTATTAAATTCTTGGCTTAAAATACCAAATTCACCTTTAAACTCCATGACACGATGTGTATAATTACCGCTTGCAAATTCTTGCATCGTACGCACCATTTGACTTAAAGGGTGTACCACGTGATGTCGAATTAAGAGTGTGATAAAAATAAAAATGGTTAGGATAGCAATCAATTCTAAAATAATGCTTTGTTTTAGAGATTGTAAGACCATTTCACTATAGGTTTTAACAGGTAACTTAATACTTAAGACACCGCGTAATTCTCCCACTTGATAATTCCAAGCCTTAGAATAGACACGACGAATGGGATCTGGGGCTGCATCACGTTCTCCATGACATTTCAAACAATATTCTTCTACCCAAATAGGACGGGCATATAGATAAAATTGTTCCCCATCATCACGTTGAAAGGGGGTAAATAATAAGTCTTTTGCTGGATTTTCACGAAAATAATCCATTGCCTCTAATTCGACCTGATCTGCTGCATGTTTTGGATTGCGTGGTTTATCAGAGACATTATTAAACGTAAAACCAGATTGATCCCAGTTAGGATAGTCTTCTGAAATTTTTCCTAAAGCATGGGCTGGCAGGAAACCCACTGTTTTTTCGGTTAATGTGATACCACTGTTAATAAATTGATGATGATACACACGTCGAACAGACATTAATAAACTTCTGACTTTTTCTGCTTGTTGTTGTAAGTTATATTTTGTTGTTTTATTAATAGATTTATAATCAATATAAGCACGTCCCACAAAGATTAATGTTAAAATAATACCTACAACCATTAAAAATTTAGTTTGAAGTTTCATGATTAATCTTTCGTCAGCCTATTATAAATAGTAATCATTTAAGAATCGTTTTTTGGAAGGAATCATTTGAATGAAAATCAGAGGATATATCTAAATCTAGAATTTAGTCGTTGCTGAAAGTTACGCTTTCACATCTTGTGAATCAATATACAACTTATTTATCGCATACTCTTGGCACTTTAAAATAATCTGTTCTAATCTAATTGTAGCATGATAAGTAGCATTAATCATTTCTGCCATTTTTTGATGTTCATCAAGATATTCATATGCTAATTCATTACGCAATTCTCTCAGGGCGTGCCACTCTACTGTATCTGCCAAAATACCTCTTTTTTCCATAATATTCAAAATATCTATCACCCTTTCAGCTTCTCCCCCTTCAAGCAATATAATTGTTCTAAATAATCGTTTGCTGATGATATCTTGTAATCGTCCAAAGCGAGAGGTGAATGATTGTACAATATCTGCCCATTCAATATCGTTTTTTAATTGGGTTACCCATTCTGAAGATACAGGCACTACGTGACTCAAACGGGTACGTGTTTGTAATAAGTAATATAATTCTCTATTCACGGAATGCATGGCACTTAAAAAAGCGGGCAAATAATTGGGTATATAATGCGTCATAATTCTACCCCTGTTTCTTTAGCAATGAGATGTATCGGTAAAATAGGATCAGCTCTTGTACGTAATAGCAGATCAATTTTTTGTTCTCCTAATTGTTTTTCTATATCAAGCCTAATGATAGCTTTAATCTGCCAACTTTTTTTATAGCAGGGCGTCTCAATTTCAATCAATAAATCGATATCTCCGCCTCGTTTCTTATCATCAACACGAGAACCAAACAGCCAGATACGCGTATTTTGACCTAAACAACGTTTAATGGCTTGTATGATGACTATTTTTTGATAGGGAGTAAGTCGCATATTAAATTAATATTAACATACTTTTGTTAGGTTGAAAAAAAACGATGTTTTTTGGGAAAGTGTCATGAGATGTGATACAAAAGGAAAGGAGGGAACTGTCAGGTTAAAAAAACCTGACAGATTGTGATATCTAAATACTTACATCATTCCGCCCATACCACCCATACCGCCCATACCGCCCATACCACCCATTCCACCCATATCGCCGCCACCTGGCATAGGAGCTTCATCTTTCTTAGGGGCTTCAGCAATCATGGCTTCAGTGGTAATCATTAAACCTGCAATCGAAGCTGCATTTTGTAAGGCAGAACGTGTGACTTTGGTAGGATCTAAAATACCCATTTTCACCATATCACCAAATTCACCCGTTGCGGCATTATAACCATAATTGCCTTCATTTTGAGCCACTTGATTTAAAATAACTGAGGCTTCTTGACCCGCATTTTTCACGATTTGACGCAAAGGTTCTTCCATAGCACGTTTTGCAATGTTAATACCTTGGTCTTGATCAGGATTAGCACCTTTAAGGTTATTAAGTGCTTTTTGCACACGGACTAATGCAACACCACCACCCGGTACAACGCCTTCTTCTACGGCTGCACGAGTCGCATGTAATGCATCTTCAACACGTGCTTTTTTCTCTTTCATTTCAACTTCGGTTGCCGCACCTACTTTAATGACAGCAACACCACCTGCTAATTTAGCAACGCGTTCTTGTAATTTCTCACGATCATAATCAGAGCTGGCTTCTTCAATTTGAGCCCGAATTTGCTTAACACGCTCTTGAATTTCTGTAGATTGACCTGATCCATCAATGATGGTTGTATTTTCTTTTGTGATACCGACACGCTTAGCACTGCCTAAGTCTTCTACAGTGGCTTTTTCTAAACTTAAACCCACTTCTTCAGCAATCACACGTCCCCCTGTTAAAATAGCAATGTCTTCTAACATGGCTTTACGACGATCACCAAAACCAGGGGCTTTAACAGCAGCCACTTTGACAACACCGCGAATACTATTAACCACTAAAGTCGCAAGGGCTTCGCCTTCAACATCTTCAGCAATAATTAATAAAGGTTTACCTAGTTTAGCGACACTTTCCAAAATAGGCAACATGTCACGAATGTTGGATATTTTCTTGTCATGTAATAAAATCAGTGGGCTTTCTAATTCTGTTCCCATGGTTTGTTGATTGGTAATGAAATAAGGAGATAAATATCCTCTATCAAATTGCATCCCTTCAACAACTTCGAGTTCATTTTCTAAACCTGAGCCTTCTTCAACGGTGATGACGCCTTCTTTGCCCACTTTATCCATGGAAGTGGCAATAATTTCACCAATACTTTCATCAGAGTTGGCAGAAATGGTGCCCACTTGAGCAATGGCTTTATCATCTACACAAGGGGTAGATAATTTTTTTAATTCTGCTACAGAAGCAACGATGGCTTTATCAATACCACGTTTTAAATCCATAGGATTCATGCCAGCTGCGACACTTTTTAAGCCTTCTGTTAAAATTGCTTGAGCTAATACGGTTGCGGTTGTGGTACCGTCCCCTGCTTTATCAGAGGTTTGGGAAGCCACTTCTTTGACCATTTGAGCACCCATATTCTCAAATTTATTTTCTAATTCAATTTCTTTGGCAACCGATACGCCATCTTTTGTGATGGTTGGAGCGCCGAAAGATTTATCAAGTACTACATTACGGCCTTTAGGACCCAAAGTAATTTTCACAGCATTCGCGAGAATACCAGCACCTTTAATCATAAGGTGACGTGCGTCATCAGAAAAACGAACTTCTTTAGCAGCCATAGTCATTATTTCCTATCAATTCTAATTAAATTAATTAAATGGTTTTTATCCTTCAATCACACCCATGATGTCTTCTTCACGCATCACCAGCACTTCATCACCTTCAATTTTCACTTCAGTGCCAGAATATTTTCCAAATAGCACAGTATCCCCTACTTTAAGATCGAGTGGGCGTACTTCTCCATTATCCAAAATTTTGCCTTTACCAATAGCAATAACCTCACCACGAATAGGTTTTTCAGTAGCTGAGTCTGGAATAATAATCCCACTGGCAGTTTTTTTCTCTTCTTCAACACGTTTTACGATGACTCGATCATGTAAAGGACGAATCTTCATATTTATAATCTCCCTAAAAACAATAACTTAATCTAATAATTAATTCGAAACAAGATGTTATATGAGAGTTTAGCACTCATATCAAGTGAGTGCTAATAATAGAGATAAAATTTGTAATGTCAAGGGGGGGGGTAAAAATATGCTTATTTTATGGTTGATTTCAGAAATACCCAGAAAAAAATATCGGAATGATTATTGCATTCTTACAATATCCAATAATTACTATTGGATTAATTTTTCCTAAATTATTATAATATTAAAAAAAAGAGGGAAATAGCGAAAAAATATGATTACTTGGGATGACAAAAAGTGTCACATAAATCAAAAGCGACATGATATTGATTTTGCAGAATGTGAATTAATATTCGATAATTTCACAATTAGCCGTGAAGATTCTCGTGAAGCGTATGGTGAAATACGTATCTGTTCTCTTGGTTTATAGCACTACCCGATTGAGTAACTATCAAAGATAATATTGGACATATTAGAGGTATTCTTCTCGTTCCCAACCTCTGGTTCACTGCCATTAACTTAAGATGTAACTCATTGAAATTAAACATAAATTTCTCGTTCCCACGCTGGCGCGTGGGAACGAGAAAATCTGTTCTCTTGGTTTATTAAAAGAAAAGGTAGTAATGGTAGTATGGACTCCTCGTGGAG
>DAOVZS010000252.1 GCA_030635005.1 Thiomargarita sp.
ATCACCGATAAACCCCAATTATTAGCCTTTAAGGACATTAAACATATTGCATTACTCTATAAAAGAGGCTTATCTTTGACAGGATGGAAATTAAGATTTAATCAAGATCCCAATAAGGAAATACGATTATCGGGTGTGCCCAATGAAGGCGTGTTGCCTTTTGTATCTGCCATTATTTATTTTATTAATTTTCATACCGCCCATCCCATCGCTTTAGAAGTACCTGATAGAGAATTAGCGATTGCAGCAGGTTGGATCACGTTATGTCGTGATAAACAAGTCGAACAAGATGATCCTATCACAGCATTACAATTATTAGATGCCTGTTTTTCTGTTTATGGAAACGATTTTCAGTTATCTAAAGTAGATCGTATGTTCTTAAATACACTCATTAAGCGTATTTTTGACAATACTCAAGTGTCTTTTGCAACGGGATATCATGCATTTAAAATAGTGTTATCGACTCATTTTTTTAAAAAACTGTCCTTCAAATTTGGTCAAATAAGCCCTAAAAATAAAAAAAATGACGATTTTTTGCCATGGTGGTATCAGACAACCCAATCAAGCAATTACTTCTATTTTGATATGGGCAGAATACAGTCCAATGCGAGAGGATTAGTACTGACAAACACCGCTATTCTTTGGAGAAATTTATTTGCTGAGGCTATGAGTTGGAATACAGTCACCGATAGCGAACACACGATACTTTTTAAAGATATTGAACAGGTGAGTTTAATACAAGATACGAATTTTGCATATTTAGAACGTTGGCTGCTTCGTTTTAATGACAAGTATGATATTGTTTTGTCTCAAATGTCAGAAGAGGACGTGACACTATTTGCAACAGCGGTGGTTTATTTTATCAATATGGCTTCAGGAGCCCATTTAAGTTTACAAACCTCAGATGATATTGAATAATATTACAGGCGTTATTCTTGCGGGTGGACGGGCAAGCCGTATGGGAGGGCAAGATAAAGGGCTATTGCTATTGCATAATAAATATATGGTGGAATATGTGATTGCAGCTTTACGTCCCCAAGTAGCCACCCTGTTAATCAGTGCCAATCGTCATCAAACAGAATATGCAAGATTAGGAAAGTGCCCTGTTGTCAGTGATACCTTTGGACATTATGAGGGACCTTTGGCTGGAATGGCGACAGCACTGGCGAAAGCAGACACAGAGTTTGTGTTATTTGTGCCTTGTGATGCACCGCTATTAAGTCCCCTCTTAGCCGATCGTTTATTACTCAGCATACTCACAGAGGGGACGCATGTCAGTGTTGCTGATGATGGTAAGCATATACAACCCGTCTTTTCTCTCTTTAAGCGGACGCTATTAGTTGATTTATTAGCCTATTTGGAACAGGGAGAGCGTAGCATCCACCGTTTTCTCACCAAACAAAATGTAGCACGTACAGATTTTTCAGATCAGTGTGACACTTTTTTTAATGTGAATACACCCAAAGAACATGCTACTTTTTTAAAATTAAGGAACAATGAATGATGGCAAATCTTCCTATTTTAGGTTTTGTTGCCTATAGTGGTACTGGCAAAACAACGTTATTATTAAAAATCATCCCTTTACTGAAAGAGAAAGGCTTACGTATTGGGATGATTAAACATTCTCACCACAGAAAATTTGATATTGATCATCCTGGAAAAGACAGTTATCGTCTCCGCCAAGCAGGTGCTGAGCAAATGTTAGTCGCCTCTCGAAAACGGTGGGCTTTAATGATTGAAACGGGAGAAGAAATGGATGAACCTAATTTACAAAATTTACTGTCTCATTTTGAACAAGAAAAATTAGATCTTATTTTAGTGGAAGGCTTTAAACATGAGCAGTTTCCTAAAATCGAGGTACACCGTCCCAGTTTAGGAAAACCTTTATTTGTGCAACCTGATCCAACTATTATTGCGATCGCAAGTGATGTGTCTCCCCTTGAAAACACACACTTACCGATATTAGATATGAATCAACCTGAGAAAATCGTTACTTTTATTGAAAATTGGCTTCAGACTTCCTGATTATACAATTGTATTCACTATTGATGATTCATACTGCTCAACTGTATGGATTGTCAAAGGAAGATCTAGATAAGATATCACAACGTAATGAGTGCTTAAAATAAATTAGAATCTAATTTAAATCCAAAATTAATTAAAGCCTTAGCTGCTGTTTTAATTGAATTATCCTCTATAGGGGTGCAAATATTTCTGAATACACATAGTTTATTTCTAATCAAAGAATTTGAAATTTTAAGAAAAATGAATACTCACATCAAATATTTTAGTTTAGGGGTTGCACAAGACAAAAATGTGCATATTTCTCAAAGTGAAGATATTGAAAATTTAGATGATTTTATTATGTTAGATGAACATTTAGAACAGAGTGATAGATTTATGGATAAGAATTCTTATGAAAATTCGTGAAAGAAAATTGCTATTTGACTTTGAATGCAATGCACTAAAATTTGATGATACTCCCTTTTATCGTACACATTTTAGTAAAATAACTCCTGGCATTCAAGCAGTTGATATACTTGCTGTATCGCAAGAAATTGCTTATTTAATTAGAGAAATGTGAAATAGAGAAAAATAAATAGAAATGAAACTCATATCAATACAATATAGCCAAGATAAAGGCGTTCCTCATGCATGGCACTTAGAAGGCTGTACCTTTAATACTATTAATCTCATTGTGGGTAAGAATGCAACAGGAAAAACTAAAACGATTAAGGTTATTG
>DAOVZS010000190.1 GCA_030635005.1 Thiomargarita sp.
ACAAAATTGCTTATATCGCAACCAATAATGACACGGAAACAACAGACGATGATATCAGTACGATGATTGTGGGTGTTAATGTGTCTGCTATTATTGGTCAAAAACCATTTCTTGATGCGATATTAGGTGCTGATAACGATGCTGCTGATACAAGCACGCTCACGATACTAGAGAGTAAGCTAACAGAAAGTATCACACAGTGCTTTGCAAACAGTACACAAGGTAATGGACCTATCTTTAGTGCCAGTATCTCAATGAATCGTTTTGATGATAACAAGTCACACCATAAAGAAATCTATTATGCTTTTACAAAACCCAGCGATCAGGATTTATGGGATGGTAATTTGAAAAAGTTTTATTTAGTGGGGGGTGCAGTGTGTGCGACCGATACTTCGCCTTGCGTAGGAGATGATAACTTGTTTAGTGGTGGCTATGGTGCATTACATACCCCTTATACGAGCGTGCTCAATCTGGGTGCAGGTGCTCTCATGACCTCTAGTGCCCGTAATATCTCTGCTTATGTGCCTAATAATGTTCCTACAGTAGTGCAAACAGTGGCTCTTTTAGCAGATACTGCCACAGTAGACACAGAATTATCAAGCTTATTAGCAGGCGCTGACAATGAAACCAATGTCAAAATCAACAATGGTATGCGGGGTTTAGATACCTTTAGTACTGAACCGACACAAGATCGAACATGGTTATTGGCTGATATGTTACACAGTCCCGCACAAGTTGTTAATTATACCAAGACAGATATTGGGGTATTAATCGCCACTAATGATGGTTTTGTACATTTATTTGATGGCAACAGCTTAGCAGAAAAATGGGCTTTTGCACCCGATAAACTGTTATCTAAACAAGAACAATACATTAAAAATGATTGTAATGGAGATGCACACAGTTGTTATGGTGTTGATAGTACCGTAAATGTATTTATCACAGATGCGGATAATCAGGGTGTTAATGGTAGTGACTCTGTACGTGCATTTTTTGGCTTAGGTTATGGCGGCACTGGATTTTATGCGTTAGATATCACCAACTTTACAGCCACCGCACCGACAATGAAATGGTATCTTGATAATAATACCAGTGGATTTACACAATTAGGAAGTGTTCGGGCAGGACCTCTCAATGCAGTCGTTGATCCCAGTTATTGCAACGGCACAAATCCTTGTAATGTGATGTTACTTTCTGGCGGATATGATATTGCTCAGAATGGGGGAACGCACGGATTTAAATTTGGCACCAGTGCGACGGGTAAATCGGTATATATGTTAGATCCTTTGGCAGACAGTACCAGTGCTGCACACATCCAAGGATTTGCCGACAAATCTGATAATACTGACATGACATATGCTGTTGTATCTGCTGTGAAAACACTAGACGCAAATGAAAACGATATTATTGATACGCTATATGTGAGTAATGTGGGGGGAGAAGTCATACGCATTCATTTGAAAGATAGCCATCAGGTAGAAAGCGTACATCTTGTCGCACAATTATCAGAAAACGGTTCAACACTTGATGATTTAGAAGTGAATGAACGTAGTTTCTTTGCACCAGTTGATGTGATAGAAATGTCAATTCTGAATCAGGATGTGAATGTAATGGTTGCCTTAACAGGTACACGTCCTGGTGCAGCAGAAGGTTATCCTGTTCAAGACAAGATTTATGTGTTTCTTGAAGAAAATACAGGCACTGTCACCGATGCATCAGGAGTCACAGTCTCCAATGGTATAGACACCAATACCTTACATGTCGTAAATAGAGCTGATAGCTATGAACGTAGCATTGGGGTGACATGTGGTAGTGAAGCTGCTGTAGTGGATTGTGATCGCTTATTAGAAGAAGATGTGCATGGTTGGGTCATGTCATTGGATGAACATGAAATGGGTATTGGATCAGCCATCATTCTTCCAGATGTTCCAGAAGCGGGCATGTACAGTGTTTCCTTTAATACTTATAATACTGATACACATCAATCTAGAATGTATATGCTGAATCTCCTCAATGGGGATCCTGTGGCTGCTAAAACTGGGGGAACGTTTGATTTAAGTGCCCCTATTACTGATAATGATACGGGTAATGATGGCGCGCGTTATCAAGATTTAAGCAATAAAGCGGTTGGTGGACTTCAAGCGATTAAACACTTAGATGGTACAGCAGAACTGCTCACACCAGATGGTGTCTTAACATTGCCAAACTCTGTTGGGATTAATTACAATCTGTCCCCTTCTAATTGGATGCAACTTTATTAAAAATACTGATTTTTATTGTTGATTAGTCTGATATAGACCTCTTCAAAACTGATTTTTAGTTTTGAAGAGGTCTTTTTTTTTGTTTTTTTGTGTCTGAAAATTCTATCACCCTATACATTAGGCTTCAAATATACGATTTTTAATATGTCAAAAAAATTAAAACTGGTGCTGTGTTGGCACATGCACCAACCCGCTTATCGTGATGCACATACAGGACAATATCAATTACCTTGGACTTATTTACATGGTATTAAAGACTATGTAGACATGGCAGCCCATTTAGAAGCTGTTCCTAATGCCCGCGCTGTTGTAAATTTTGCACCGACATTATTAGAACAACTTGATGATTATGTGAAACAAATTCAAGCATTTTTACGTGATGCCACACCGATCACGGATCCTTTATTAGCAGCTTTAAACAGTAATCCCATTCACGCTCCTTTTTTAAAAGAGACGTCTACACGCGTTACTGCCCGTTTAGAATTAGTAGAACAGTGTTTACGTGCGAATCAAGAACGATTGATTCAACGCTTTAAACCGTATCAAGAATTAGCGGAATTGGCTGTCTCTTTCAAACAAAATCCTAAACTTATCAGCTACTTAGATGAACAATATTTGATTGATATCCTCATGTGGTATCATTTAGCATGGTTAGGTGAAACAGTTCGTCGTTCAGATAACCGCGTCAAAGTATTAATCGAAAAAGGACACGGATTCACTCATGAAGATCGCCGTCTATTATTAGAAATCATAGGGGAATTATTGAGTGAAATCATTCCGCGTTATAAAGCATTGTCTGACAGTGGACAAATAGAATTATCGGTCACCCCATACGCGCATCCCATTATGCCCTTATTGCTTGATATTAATTCAGCACGTGAATCCATACCTGATGTTAATTTAAATGGATTAGGCTGTTATCCTGATGGCAAAGATCGGGTACGTTGGCACATGTTGGAAGGCATTAAAACATTTGAGAAATATTTTGGGACAGAACCCCAAGGATGTTGGCCGTCAGAAGGTGCTTTGAGTGAAATGACGATTCGCTTAATGGAAGAATTTGGGATACGTTGGGTTGCCACAGGCAGTAATGTGTGGAAAAATAGTGTCGGTTCTGAACCACCCGCCTCTTTACATCGCCCTTATGCCTTAGCTAAAAGTTCAGTACAGTGTTTTTTTAGAGATGATAATTTATCAGATCTCATTGGTTTTGAATATTCCAATTGGCATGCGGATCATGCCGTTGCAAATTTAGTAGAACATATCGAAAAAATAGCCTATTCTGCCTCAGAAACGGGCGCCAATGTCGTCTCCATTATTCTTGACGGTGAAAATGCATGGGAATATTATCCCGAAAATGCCTATTATTTTCTCAGTGCCCTCTATCAAAAATTATCCAGTCATGCAGATTTTGAATTAAGTACCTTTTCACAATGTCTTGATTTAGAGGTTTCCAAGTTACCTAAATTAGTCGCAGGCAGTTGGGTTTATGGTACTTTTTCAACTTGGATCGGTGAAACGGATAAAAATAGGGGCTGGGAAATGTTGATCGCAGCAAAACATTTGTTTGACAGAATTGTGCCCAGTTTAGAACCAGAACAACGAAAAGCAGCTGAACATCAATTAGCATTATGTGAAGGATCGGATTGGACGTGGTGGTTTGGGGGACATAATCCTTCAGAAGCGGTACATGACTTTGATCAATTATATCGCCAACATCTCACCCATTTATATCGACTATTAGGGGAAACACCGCCTGATAACTTAAGTATTCCCTTCACACATGGCGGTGGTCATCCCGAAACTGGCGGAGTCATGCGTAAAGGTCAGGAGACGCCGCAATGAATCAAGATTTCTTTAAAAAACGCCGAACAGGTATTTTACTCCATCCTACCTCTTTAGTGGGAAAGGGTGATGCGTATCGTTTTATTGATTTTTTAGCAGAATCTGGTATCTCACTGTGGCAAATGTTGCCCTTAGGACCTCCCCATGACGATTTATCACCGTATCAATGTCAATCAGTACATGCTGCGAATCCCGCACTGATTGACATTATAGGA
>DAOVZS010000245.1 GCA_030635005.1 Thiomargarita sp.
AAGCAAAAGGCGACCATGACCGTGCCGAACCGCTTTACACACGTGCCTTAGCCATCCACAAAAAAGTATTGGGTACAGAGCATCCCAACACAGCGACTTCTCTGCATAATTTAGCGGGTTTGTATGATTCTAAAGGAGATTATGATCATGCAAAACTACTTTACACACGTGCCTTAGCCATCATGGAAAAAAAGTTAGGAAAGACACATCCAGACACCATTACCTGTCGTGAAAATTTAAGAAAATGTCGTTTTGACTTGAAAAACTATAATAAAACCAAAATGATAATGAGAAAAAAAAGGTAAAGACTACTATTCATACAATAAATTAGGAAAATAAAATGGCTTATCGTATCTACAAAAAAGGACAGAATATATTACATTGGCATTGGATAGGGTATATGGCACTTGGGGTATGTTTTTTTGGATTAATCAGCGTATTTTTTGCTTTTCCAGCACATACGATGATGGAAGTGTTACATAACCTATTGCGTACCATACAATTATTTTTGCCAGAGCGTTTTTTAATTGAAGTGCCTGAAGGGGCGTGGTATTTAGCTTTGGCAAAGTTATTAGGGGCGATTACCTTTATTATGGTGATTGTTCAAGTCATTATTCAATTCATGATGACGCAATTTCAAGTCGCACGTTTGCAATATAAAAAAAATCATATTGTCATTACTGGATTTGGACAGTGTGCACAACAATGTGCTGTCACCGCATTATCACAAGGCAAAGAAGTGGTGGCTATTGCATTAAACCCCACGGAACAACAACAAAATTTTGTGTCTCAATACAAAAAAATTACCTTATTAGCAGGTGAACCGAGTCTACAAAGTACTTTGATGCAAACAGCAGCCCATAAAGCAGAACGGGTTATTTTTGCAAGCTCAGACAATCTGCTTAATATTCAAGGAGTCACCTATTTACGACAACTGTTAAAGGAACAACCCAATACCCCTCAAAAAACAGCCCATATTCACATCCATGATCCCGATTTTGTCGAATCTTTAAAAGAATATCCACATTTTCTAAAAGAAGATCACGTCTTAAAAGTCATTCATTTTAATAAACCCCGTATTGCAGCACGTCGTTTATTACTTTCATATCCCTTGTATCAATACGCTGATTTACGAGGACAAGAACGGGTATACGTTGTTATTTTTGGTTTTGGAATTCAAGGGCAACAAATGGCACTCCAATTAGCCCGCAATATCCATTATCGCGATTTCAAAACACCGCAAATTATTGTAGTTGACCCAAATGCCACGCAATTAGGAGAAGAATTTTTAAGCCGTTATCCGAGTTTTTCAGCAGTCTGCCATATCAGCTTTATTAACTTTGATATTCACAAACAAGCCTTAAATATTCCCACAGAAAAAGTGTTATCTGCATTTAAAATACAAAAACAGGTACATTTTTTACAAGCCTTAGAACAGCAAGGAAACAGTGCTTATGGTCACAATATCACCGCACACATACTCTGTTTTGAAAATGACTACCAGAATATCACGGGTGCACTGCGCTTACGTCTCAAATCTCAACAAAGCCGTTGGGCATTAGCCCCGATTTTTGTCTCCATGCGTCATAGTTTACAAGCCTTATCCGTTCCTGTAGACACAAGCCCTTATTTTGATGACATCGTGCAACATTTTGGACAGGTAGAACATATGTGTACTTGGCAAGAAATTGTAGCGGGTAGTAGTGATGCACAAGCAGAATTTTTGCATCACGCCTATAATGCACGTTATGGCAATACACACAGTACCCCTTGGTCAGATTTAGCAGAAACATTTCGGGATGCGAATCGAGGCGCTGCCGATCATTTAGGCGTGAAGTTATCCAGTGTTGGCTACTGGGTATCGGGTGATCCCAGCCATTGGAGTCGTACCGTAGATTTAACAGTGCATCCAAAAGCCAAAGAAATGATGGCACAATTAGAACACCAGCGTTGGAATGCAGAACGCCTGTTAAATGGATGGCAGTATGGAGCTATACGCGATGATCGTAGAAAAATACATCCCTGCCTCGTATCCTTTGAACAACTACCCGAAAATGAAAAAGAGAAAGATCGCACGAATATTAATGATTTACAAGATTATTTCACATCAGAACAACCTAAAAATATCATAAATACAGCATTATCTACCTTACGTCACCAATGGCTGGGACAAAAAAAGGGTGCAAAAGTGCTTCCAGCGGTGACTATTGCCTTATTAGTCACACAAGACACCCCACTTGAAAACCTCATTTCTCGCATATTCAAAGAATATCGCAATCACCATATCACCCTCATCACTGCCTTACAAACACCGTTAGAACTGGCATTTGTAACCCAAGCCTTAAAACGATTAGAACAACACACAGGACGTTTACTCATAATACGATCCTATCCTTTTGATTTACAACAAGATGAAGATATTGAAAAGGATATGATTCAAACACAATTAGCACTCAGCAAACAAGCAGAATGGGTGATTGACTTAATGCCCTCGGGACAAAAAGTGATCGGTATGTCACTGAAAGAACGTGCAATATTACGTCAACGTGCGGTGATTTATCAGATTGAACGTGCTGATCTCATCATTTTTTCAGGAGAAAATACCCAATGGCACAACTGGCGTCACGGCAAAACACCGATACCTGCTGAATTATCTTCATTACCAGCGTCTTTACAGCATAGCCGAAAAATACCCAATAAGGTTTGGAATATTAATAATTGATGTTACGCAGATGTATTTCTAAAAGTTAAAATTAACTACACGGATTATTTTTAAGAAAGGATAAGGCACAACCGAAAAGAGATAGA
>DAOVZS010000108.1 GCA_030635005.1 Thiomargarita sp.
ATTTTCAGAATTGGGAAGGGGCACAGGCACAATCTAATGCTTGTGTTTGTGCCTTTTATTAATTCTGAAAATTCTTAAATCCTGTAAATTCTGATTCAGACAGTGAGGATCTGATTTAGATATGAGAATGTTTGAATTGAATATTATTATCATTTTCATTGGCTTGCCCAGCATTATACGGTGGATTACCAATGACAACGGTGAAATCAGTATCCTGAAATGCGATCTTCACCGTACCTTCATGTTTTAAGGATAATCGATCATAATCCTTTAAATCGGCATGGTAAGCGGTGATGTGGGGCTTTGTGGTTTTGAACATGGTTGATTTTGATTTTTGGAAGTTTAGTGCGTAACATCAGTTATTGCGCTTAAAGTGAGCGTTTTTTAAGACAATTTTCAGAATAAAGGCATAAACACAACAAAACCTGCCAGATATTGTTGTGCCTGCACCTTAAATCTCAGCTGAGTTTATTTTTAATGACAACTTCCCCCAGCGGGATGAGACGCAAATAATATAAATAAACCAAACAAAATGATCATAGCCCCTGCCATACGACGCACAATGAGTTTTTGAATATAGTGCATTAACCATTGTGCGGTAGCCCCCATAGTCAATAACATGGGTAAAGTACCTAAGCCAAAAGCTAACATTAATAATCCCCCATGCCACGCACTATTGGATGACAGTGAGAAAAATAAAATGCCATAGACTAATCCACACGGCAACCATCCCCAGACTAAGCCTAAGCCTAGGGCTTGCAAAGGATTTTTAACAGGCATAAATCTTCGTCCTAATGGCTCGATTTTACGCCACAAATAGCTACCTGCTTTTTCTAAAATGGTTAAAAACTGCCACCATGCCCCAATATATAACCCCAAAGCTATCATAAAGATCCCAGATACCCATTTTGCGATCATTCCAGGATTGTCAAAGGGGAGCCATTCAGAAAATTGTGTGCCTAAAAACCCCATTAATATTCCCGCAAGGATATAACTACTGATACGTCCAATATTATAAGTCAATAAATAGGGTAATAATCGGAAATAAGATTGGCGTATATTGTCAGGTAACCCCATGGTTAAAGCACCCACAATACCACCACACATGCCAATACAATGTACAGATCCTAATAAACCTGCGAGAAAAGCGGAAATTAAAGTCAATTCAGTGGTCATAAAATTTCTAAGGAATAGAGGTAAGCGGAACATTTACAGATTTTAATAAACGCCAATCCTCTGCAGCCAATAATATCGAAAAATCACCGAAAATTAATTCGGGCAAAGTACCTTGATAAATATTATCTCCTGCATGTTTTAAAATCATCTCCTGATCAAAACCTGAACGCGTATGATGGTGAAAACTTACGTTAATCGCTTCTGGTAATTGATACGTAGCAGGTGCATTCAGATACACATGGATCAAGTGTGCTTCAAGATTAATATCTAACACCGCTGATAAACCGTGTGTTTTTGCAGCCGTATCACGTGCTAACGTACGATTAATTTCTAAACCTTCTTTATAATAATCATCTACCACTAACCCATCATCTGATGAAATAGCCAAATAAATGGTTGCCATTCCCCCAAATACAGCGGAAGCAGGGAAAAAAATCACTAACCACACTAAAGGTTCCTGATACCAAGGTCGTTTTAAAGCAATCATAAATAAAATATCCTGTTAATGACGTATTAAAGGTCCTAAAAAACGGGCTTCTTCAATAATGCTGATAGAAGCATTATCTTCTGCAGTTAATTGGAAATAAACGGGGGTACTTCGTTTGTGTAAATTTTCGGGTTGGGCTGCTAAACGGACTGATAATGTCGTGATGCTAGCTGCGTCAACTAAAATATCGTCTTCTTTTAACAATACTAAATCTTCAATACCCGTTACTTGGACCTGATAACGATGGACTTGTTTGTCTAAATTCATGACACGTAAGCGGTAAATATTTTCAATCGTGCCATCGTATGTTTCACTAAATAAATTGTTACGATCACGAATAACATCCACTTCTACCAAAGAACGTGTGGCAATCCCATGACCAATCCCGATTAATAGCGCCAATAAAATACCTGCATACACAAAAATACGCGGTCTTAAAATACTGCTGCTGCGACCTTCTAATTTATTCTCAGTGGTATAACGAATTAATCCTTTAGGATAAGACACTTTACCCATAATCTCATTACAAGCATCAATACAAGCCGAACAGCTAATACATTGATATTGTAAGCCTTTACGAATATCGATCCCCGTAGGACAGACTTGTACGCACATCGTACAATCAATACAATCCCCTAACCCTTTCTTTTTATAGTCTTTATCACTTTTTTTACGTGTACCCCGTTGTTCACCGCGCTCTTCATCATACGCAATAATCATCGTATTCTTATCAAACATCGCACTTTGAAAACGGGCATAAGGACACATATAGGTACAGACTTGTTCACGCATGATACCTGCCATCCCATAAATCGCAAAACTATAAAATAATAACCAAAAAGTTTCCCATTCACCCAATTGCATGTCAAGGATTCTGCCACTTAATTCATTGATAGGGGTGAAATATCCTACAAAAGTGAATCCTGTCCATAATGCAAAAATAATCCATAAACTGTGTTTTGTGACTTTTAAGCGCAATTTACGAAAGGACATCGGTGCTTTATCCAATTTGATTTGTTGGGTACGGTTACCTTCTACTAAACGTTCCATCCATAAATAAGCATCTGTCCAAATGGTTTGGGGACAGGCAAAACCACACCATAATCTACCTGCTAAACTGGTAAAGAAAAAGAGGGTCATGGCTGCTACAATCAGTAAAAAAGCCAGATAAATTAAATCTTGTGGCCAAAAAGTAAGGCTCAAAATATGAAATTGGCGGGCGGGCAGGTCAAATAATATGGATTGTTGTCCATCCCATTGTATCCAAGGGATTGCGTAATAAATACCTAATAAGACGAGGCCACTTAATATTTTTAATCGACTAAAAAAACCGAGTACAAAACGAGGATGTATTTTTTCATGACTGGCAAAAAGACTTTGTGATTCTTCCGAGGATTTCATCAGTGATGTCCTTGAATGATTAGGAAAAAGGGGAGGATAAATAACAGATATTTTGCGTTTACAATCTCACAAAGAACTAACCAGGACCACAAATTCGATTATTTCTATCTCGAAATTGACAATTTTGATCCGTTTTAGCCTCTCCATATCGGCTGGTCATGGGACGACATAATTTTGTTTTTGGAAACCACTTGTCATCTTCAGTCATATAACAGTCTGCTGGAATTAAAGTGTCTTTCCCATTATAAATCTCAAACATGGTGACTGTTTTAGGGTCTACTTGACGCTTTTTAAGCAGATTAATGAGCGTACAAATTTTATCGGCCATATACGAAATTTTGATGGCATCATCATCTTCCATGATATTCACAATCGCTTCGTATGTATACGGGATAGTTTTATCATATTTAGAACCAAAAATCTTGGGTAGAATATTCAATATCAGTTCTCCAAATTGTTGGAAGCTCCCCCCATGTGGGGGGAAATACTATTATTTTTTAAGTGATAAACTATAAATATAAGTGGCTAACAAATGCACTTTGGCTTTACCTAAGAAATCACCATGTGCGGGCATTTTTCCTTGACGCCCATTTTTGATGGTTTCCTTAATATCGGTTTGTGACGCACCATACAATGAAATATCATCCGTTAAATTAGGCGCCCCCATGAATTGCTGACCACTCCCTGTCATGCCATGACATGCAAAACAAACCCGTTTAAATATTTTCTCTCCGTGTACGGCTGCTGCTGGATCAGTGGCTTTTCTACTCAGGCTAATGACATATTGTGTAATATTATGAATATCAGCGTCAGTTTTAAGTCCATTCATTTGAGCATTCGGCATCATGCCATTACGCCCATTCAGGATCGATGTTTCTATTGTTTCTGCTTTGCCCCCATAGAGCCAATCATCATCACGTAGATTAGGGTATCCCCGTACTCCGCGTGCATCAGATCCATGACAGGTGGTACAATACGTCATAAATAAACTATGACCTAATTTCACGGCATCAGGATTTTGAGCTAATGTGGTAATGGGTTCTTCAGCATATTGGGCAAAAATAGGACCATACAGTGCTTCAGCCTCTTTCATTTCTGCCTCATATTCATTCACTTCACTCCAATTTAAATAACCCTTATAAGAGCCTAATCCTGGATAAAGGAATAAATAAATAATACCGAAGATTAAAGTCAGATAAAACATATATAACCACCAACGGGGAAGCGGATTATTGAGTTCTGCTAAATCCTCATCCCATACATGTCCCATCGTTTTAACTTCTGCTGTCTCATCTTTAGGACGTCCGCCTCCCAACCAGATGATTAGGGCAAAACATGCAATAATCCCCAACACTGTTGGAATGATGATAAACCATTCCCAAAATTCACTTGTAAAAAGACTGTTTTCAAACATGATGTTTATTCCTTGACTGTTGTTTTGATTGAATCGTCGTCTTCTATGATGAGATCAGCCGCTTTATCAAACTCAGGTTTGCGTTTACGGCTGTATGCCCATACTATAATACTTAAAAAGACGATCATGACCACAAGAGTCCAAACAGACTGAAAAAGTGTCATAATCTCCAAAACTCACCTCACTGTTTTAATGGCAGTCCCTAAATTTTGTAAATAAGCAATCAGTGCGTCTAATTCTGTTTTACCTTCAACAGCTTGCGGTGCATTGGCAATCTCTTCCTCGGTATAAGGATGATCAAACCAGTTTTTTAAGACTTGCATCTTATGTTGCACTTCTTCGCCATCAATCAGACTGTCAGCTAACCAAGGATACCCCGGCATGACAGACTCTGGTACGACATCACGTGGGTTCAATAAATGGGCAACGTGCCAAGAATCACTATACCGCCCACCAACACGGTGTAAATCAGGACCTGTGCGTTTAGAACCCCATTGAAAGGGACGATCATACACAAATTCACCTGCCACAGAATAATGTCCATAACGTTCTGTTTCTGCTCTAAAAGGACGAATCATTTGAGAATGACACACCATACAGGATTCACGAACATAAATATCGCGTCCTGCTAATTCTAATGCGGCATAAGGTTTTAATCCTTCTACAGGTTTGGTCATTGTATCCATAAAAAACAGCGGGACGATTTGGACTAAACCGCCAATACTGATGACCAAAATGACCAAAATAATCAATAAACTAACATTAGTTTCAATTTTCTCATGTGCATCAGCCATTTACTCTCTCCTTAATGTGGGGCAGGAATTGCATCATTTACTCTGGCAGGTTCTGAACTGACCACAGTTCTGAAAATGTTGTACGCCATAATCAACATTCCTGTGAGGAAGAGTGTGCCCCCTAACCAACGGGTAACATAGTAAGGATGCATCGCTTGCACAGATTCTACAAAACTATATGTCAAAGTACCATCAGCATTCACAGCACGCCACATCAGTCCTTGCATAATACCAGAGACCCACATCGCAACTGCATATAATACGACGCCAATCGTGGCGACCCAAAAATGCACTTCAACCAATTTGATACTATATAATTTACGTCCAAATAAACGCGGTATTAAATAATACATACAGCCCATGGTAATCATGGCCACCCAACCCAGCGCGCCAGAATGTACATGTCCAATCGTCCAATCGGTATAATGTGATAAGGCATTGACTGTCTTAATCGCCATCATGGGTCCTTCAAAAGTGGACATACCATAAAATGAAATCGATACAATCATGAAACGTAAAATAGGATCACTGCGTAATTTTTCCCAAGCACCCGATAAGGTCATAATCCCGTTAATCATGCCACCCCAAGACGGTGCTAATAGAATCAAGGACATCACCATTCCTAAAGATTGTGTCCAGTCAGGTAAAGCGGTGTAATGTAAATGATGAGGTCCTGCCCAAATATAGGTAAAAAGCAAAGCCCAAAAATGAACAATCGATAAACGATAGGAATAAACAGGGCGTTCTGCTTGTTTCGGCACAAAATAGTACATCATGCCTAAAAATCCAGCGGTCAGAAAAAATCCAACTGCATTATGACCATACCACCATTGCACCATCGCATCTTGTACGCCAGCATACGCGGAATAAGATTTCCACATAGAAACGGGAACTGCTAAATTATTAAAGATGTGTAACATCGCAATGGTAATAATAAAGGCACCATAAAACCAGTTAGCCACATAGATATGAGATACTTTTCGCTTATACAGTGTGCCAAAGAACACGATGGCATAAGAGACCCAAACAACAGTAATGAGTATATCAATAGGCCATTCCAATTCAGCATATTCTTTAGTGCTGGTAATACCCAAAGGTAATGTGACTGCTGCTAATACAATGACCGCTTGCCAACCCCAAAAGGTAAAAGCTGCTAATCTACCCGCAAATAAACGGACATGACAGGTACGTTGAACCACATAATAAGAAGTTGCAAATAATGCAGAACCTCCAAATGCAAACACCACAGCATTGGTATGTAAAGGTCTTAAACGACTAAAAGTGATATAAGGAATATCAAAATTTAGCCAAGGCCAAGCCAGTTCGGCAGCGATATAAAATCCCACGCTCATACCGACAATACCCCAAACAATGGTCATAATGGCAAATTGCCTTACAACCTTATAGTTATAGGTATCTTGACTCGCTACAGAGTTTTCCGCCATAACGTGTATTTCTCCTAGAAATAATAAGGTTATATTATCACAGTATTTTCTAATATATTAATTGAGATATATCAACTGAAAAGACCTTGTAAATTTTATAATTATAGGGTAACACCCTTGGATTTTTTTTGAGCATCAGATATAATTAAAAGGAATATAAACTACACGGATTATTTTTAAAAACGGATAAGGCACAACCAAAGATGGGTTTATCCGTTCTTAAAAATAATCCGTGTAGTTATTAATAACTGATGTTATGCACTTTGTTTCTAAATAGCATATTTACATGTTTTAGCTCCAGGGGTGAGACATCACATCGTAATTAAGTTCAATCATAATAATACCTTTAATAGTTTTGCATAATTGACAGCACGAAACCTACCCCTGGCTATATTATTAAGCCCC
>DAOVZS010000104.1 GCA_030635005.1 Thiomargarita sp.
AATATTTGAGCGTATTACAAGAACAACTACTAGAAAAAGAGGCAGAGGTGGCAGATTTGAAAAAACAAATTAGTGATATTTCAGAATTAATTAAAAACTAGTCTACCCACTCATAAATTTCTAAATTTACCTGACTGGCTTGACAACAGCCTTTAGTACAGGACAATCCCTCGATCTGGCGCACTTTTTTTTTGCGTATCCAATGTTCTAACATCCCTTTTAAAGCATCAGGCTCAATATCAAAATGATGTGCCATGTCTATTAATGGGGCTCTTTTATTTTTAATCAAATAAGATTTCAGTGCAGTGAGTATCATGATTTTTTTTCCTTATTAATAGTATAATTAAAACTTATTATTTTTTTATTATACAGATTTTGAAAATATAATCAATATAAGGGTTGTTTTTCTTTTAAAAAAACATTATTATTAATATTAAGATTATTAAAATCTACATTGATGTAATTTCATTTTTGGAGAATTGTCATTATGAGTGAACATATCGTCTATGTCACGGACGACTCTTTTGCAGACGAGATATTAAAATCGGATATCCCCGTATTAGTAGATTATTGGGCAGAATGGTGTGGTCCCTGCAAAATGATTGCCCCCTTCTTGGATGAAATTGCACAAGAATACGTGGGTAAATTGAAGATTGCAAAGTTGAATGTTGATGAAAGTCCTAAAACCCCCCCCAAATATGGTATTCGTGGTATCCCCACGCTCATACTATTTAAGGGGGGAGAAGTTGAGGCTCAAAAAGTCGGTGCACTTTCAAAATCGCAACTGATAGCATTTATTGATAGCAATTTATAAATTTCCATACTACGCATCCCACGTCTATCTCATGACGTGTGGATGTTTCCACCTTTGTCTCCTCCGATCATTCCCACTCGAAAAAAAGCACCTTTTGTTTTTCTGATTGAGGATTTATGACTTGATTTAATTTATTTATGAATTTAACTGAACTAAAAAAACAACCAGCCGCTGATCTTATTACCATTGCTCAAGAACTTAACTTAGAAGGCACATCACGTTCTCGTAAACAGGATGTTATTTTTGCATTGCTAAAAGCACATGCTCAAAAAGGTGAAGATATTTTTGGGGATGGTGTCCTTGAAATTTTACAAGATGGTTTTGGTTTTCTGCGTTCTGAAGACAGTTCTTATCTTGCAGGTCCTGATGATATTTACGTCTCTCCCAGTCAAATTCGCCGTTTTAACTTACGTACAGGCGATACCATTGCAGGTAAAATTCGTCCTCCTAAAGAAGGGGAACGTTATTTTGCGCTCTTAAAAATCACAGAAATTAATTTTGAACCCTCAGAACAGGCTAAACATAAGGTTTTATTTGAAAATCTAACGCCTTTATTTGCCAATAAACAACTGAAATTAGAAATCGGTAATGGCACTCTGGAAGATTTAACGCCTCGTATTATTGATTTAGTCGCCCCAATAGGAAAAGGGCAACGTGGCTTGATAGTCTCGCAACCCAAATCAGGTAAGACAATGATGTTACAAAACATTGCCCAATCTGTTGCGACGAATCATCCAGAATGTTATTTAATTGTGTTATTGATTGATGAACGTCCTGAAGAAGTCACTGAAATGATGCGTTCTGTGCATGGTGAAGTCATTTCAAGTACATTTGATGAACCCGCAACACGTCATATACAAGTGGCTGAAATGGTACTTGAAAAAGCAAAACGTCTGGTTGAACATAAAAAAGATGTGGTGATTTTGCTTGATTCGATTACCCGTTTAGCACGTGCTTATAATACTGTCCTCCCTACTTCTGGTAAAGTCTTGACGGGGGGTGTGGATGCCAATGCTTTACATCGTCCCAAACGCTTTTTTGGAGCAGCCAGAAATGTTGAAGAAGGGGGAAGTTTAACCATTATTGCCACCGCTTTGATTGATACGGGTTCACGTATGGATGACGTGATCTATGAAGAATTTAAAGGGACAGGTAATAATGAAATTCACTTAGAACGTAATCTTGCTGAAAAACGCCTTTATCCTGCCATTAATATCAATCGTTCGGGTACGCGTCGTGAAGAATTACTCACTCCTGCAGACGAATTACAAAAAATTTGGATTTTACGCAAGCTCCTTCATCCTATGGAAGATGTCGCAGCTATGGAATTTTTGTTAGAACGTCTTAAAGCGACTAAAACGAATAGTCAATTCTTTGATTCTATGAAACGATAAGTGAATATTCAATCCTCAAAATTTAAAAACGATTCATGACTGTAGAACGCATGATTTCTGTCATTATTGTCAATTTTAATGGTGGAAAACTATTGACAGACTGTGTGTCCTCAGTATTGGACTCTACTTTTCCTGTGATAGTGCATGTTGTTGATAATGCTTCTCAAGATAATAGCCTGGATACCTTACCGCAAGATAAACGATTACACATTATAAAAAATACTGAAAATCTTGGTTTTGCACGTGCTACTAATCTTGCATTACCCGCTACCACTGGAGAATATTTACTTTTTCTCAATCCTGACTGTGTGATTCAACCTGATACACTGGCCCGCTTTGTAAGCGTTATGGATAAGAATCTCCAAGCTGGTATGGCGGGTGCTTTAGTACAAAATCCTGATGGTTCAGAACAAGCAGGCAGTAGACGTCGTGTGCCGACTCCATGGCGTACAATAGTACGGATACTGCACTTAGATAAAGTGCACCCCCGCTGTAAAAATTTTGTATTATCGCAAAATCCTTTACCTGATAAGCCAATAGACATTGAAGGTATCTCAGGGGCTTGTATGTTTGTTCGACGTTCTGCTTTAGACGTCGTAGGGCCTATGGATGAAGAATATTTTTTGCATTGCGAAGATTTAGATTGGTTTATGCGTTTTCGTGCCCAACATTTTAGTATTTTATTTATTCCTGATATTCAAGTGCTACATGTGAAAGGGGTATGCAGTCGTCAACAACCCATTCGTGTTTTATGGTATAAACATAAAGGGATGATACGATTTTATCGTAAATTTTTTAAACATCAATATCCCGCTCCCTTACTCTGGACAGTGATCATAGCAGTATGGATACGTTTTATACTGCTGGCCCTAAAAAGTATGATACACCCATCATCTCCTTCAAACTAAAGAAATAATAATATGAAACCTACTGATGAAGCTATTCTTGCGCATAGTAATTGGAAAAAACATCTTGACGCAGCGATCAAAACGGGAGAAAGTGAATTTACCGTTGACGTTGCAGGAGATTGTCAGCACTGTAAGTTAGGAAAATGGTTAGAATCTCCACAAGGGCAGAATTTACCCAATTATGATGATCTTCATTCATTACATCAAAACTTTCATCAAGAAGCGTCTCACATTTTAAAATTTGCCTTAGAAGGGAATCAAAGTGTTGCAAGCCCTATGATAGCCAGTGGTTCTGAATTTAGCTTACTCAGTTCTAAATTAATTACTGAAATCGTCCGACTTGAAAAATTGTGGACTATTTAAACCGTACCCCCTCCCTCAGGAGGGGTATTTTTTCTTATTAAGTTTTCTTATCAATGGAATTGACATGCCTTCAGAAAATATAACACCGCAAACACTCCGTCTTTTTGCTGGGCTATTGGCTAAACCAACTGAAGAAAGTTTAGTCGCGATAGAAGAAATTGCACATGAAACCCATTGGTTATATGATGCTGTACAAGAACTCAAAGAATTTTCTTTAGAACATTGGCAAGGTGAACATACCCGTTTATTTATTAGTGGACATCCTAAAACTTTCTGCCCTCCTTTTGAATCTGCTTATGTACATGGCATTATGAGCGGTCCTGTGACGAGTGAACTGGAACAGTTTTACCATTCTATTGGTTTAGAATCCATTGCAGATATTCCCGCAGATTATTTAGGGATTATGTTGGAATGTGCCGCTTATTTGTTAGAACACCCGTCATATACAGATGAAAATTTTCAAAGCTATTGGCAGAAACATATCATAAAATGGGTGCCCAGATTTGCAGCAGATCTGCAAAAAGACAGTCATTTACGTTTATATCAACAATTGGGGTTAAAATTAGAGGAGTTATTTTAAGATGTCTCAATGGCAATTATTTGATTCTGATCAAGATGATGATAGGATCGTTAATACGGTGATTGATGCATTTAGAGACATGTATGAGACTTTTTTTAAAAATGAACTTTTAGTGAATCATGATTTGCCAATAGAAATACGTGCTTTTCGTCATACGGATATGTGGCGTATTTTTTTGCTTTTAACGCCTTGGACATTGGCTCGGATATTTTTGCCAGAGCGTGAACCCGGTATTCAAATGCCCAAAGGATGGCTGGCGTCAGAGCGTATCAATGCTCCAAACACTGTGATTGGACCTGCAATTCCCCTTGAAATTCTAGGCGGAAAAGAACAAGCTCATCTTAATTATCATCTTAAAGTCGGTCATTATTTTATCCAACCTCTGATTCAATCTATGGCACAATTTAAAACGCCTGATGATGCTTTTTATGCTTGGAATGAAGTGATTAAAACCCGCGACAAAGTCATTGAAACACAGAAAAAAAGTTGTGCTTGGCAAAAAGAAGTGTCACGTCGTGAATTTTTTGGTCGTTTGAGACGGAAATCTTAGTATGCATAGTGTCTTAATTACAGGTTCAAGTCGAGGAATTGGCAAGGCGACTGCGATTACACTCGCAAAAAAAGGTTATGATATTGTCCTACATTGTCATCATGGATTAGCAGCTGCGGAAGAAAATAAACAATTAATACAAGAACTTGGACGCACCGTACGGATACTACAATTTGATATTGCTGATCGTGTTCAGTGTAAAAAAATATTGACGACAGATATAGAAACATTTGGTATATATTACGGTGTTGTTTGTAATGCGGGCATTATTAAAGACAATGCATTTCCAGCATTAACTGAACATGAATGGGATTCTGTTATCCATACTAATTTAGATGGTTTTTATAATGTGTTAAATCCCCTTATCATGCCCATGATAAGAACACGTAAACCTGGAAGAATTGTGACCTTAGCCTCAGTCTCGGGTATGATTGGTAATCGGGGACAGGTTAATTATAGTGCTGCAAAAGCAGGTATTATAGGAGCAAGTAAAGCCCTTGCCATTGAATTAGCAAAACGTAATATCACCGTCAATTGTGTTGCGCCGGGATTAATCGATACAGATATGACTAAGGATGCTCCGATTGCAGAAGCGATGAAAATGATTCCCGCACGTCGTTTGGGTAAACCACAAGAAGTCGCCAGTTTAATTGCTTATCTATTGTCAGAAGAAGCAGCTTATATCACTCGTCAAGTTATTTCAGTTAATGGTGGACTTTGCTAATGAAACGTGTTGTTATTACGGGAATGTCTGCGATTACACCCATTGGACAAGATTGGAAGAGTGTTTTTTCACACTTAAAATCCTACAAAAATGCGATTGTTTATATGCAAGAATGGGATCGTTTTGAAAGTTTGCGTACCCGGTTGGGTGCACCCGTGCTTGATGTTGACATTCCCACTCATTTTACACGTAAGAAAATTAGGGGAATGGGACGCGTGGCTCTTTTAGCGACATTAGCCACAGAAAGAGCCCTGACGGATGCGGGTTTATTAAACGATCCTGAGATTACTCAGGGCAATATGGGCGTGTCTTATGGTTCCTGTTCAGGAACCCCGACAGCTATTGCTGATTTTGTAGGGATGTTTTTACACAAAAAAGTATCTAATATCAATGCGAATACCTATATTCGTATGATGCCACATACCACCCCAGTTAATATAGGTGTATTTTTTGGTTTGACAGGGCGTGTCATTACAACCAGTAGTGCCTGCACTTCTGGAAGTCAGGGTATTGGATATGCATATGAGACGATTAAACATGGGATACAAACGATGATGGTAGCAGGGGGGGCAGAAGAATTGGATGCGACCCAAGCTGCTGTATTTGATACCTTATTTGCAACTTGTACAGACAATGATCATCCCCAGAGTTCTCCGCGTCCTTTTGATCGTGATCGAGACGGTTTAGTGATTGGAGAAGGAGCGGGCACTTTAATTCTTGAAGAATTAGAACATGCTAAAGCACGGGGGGCTAAAATATATGCTGAAATTGTGGGATATGCGTCTAATTCTGATGGCACACATATTACGCAACCTAATGCTGCTACCATGCAAATTGCTATAGAACACGCCTTAAAAGATGCACATCTATCCGCCAGTCACATTGGTTATATTAATGCTCATGGGACAGCAACAGCACGGGGAGATTGTGCAGAATCTATTGCTACCTATCATGTTTTTGGTCATCAGACGCCTTTTAGTTCCAGTAAATCGTATATTGGACATACTTTAGGGGCATGTGGTAGCATAGAAGCTTGGATGACGATTGAAATGATGAATCATCAGTGGTATGCCCCCACTATTAATCTCAAAAATATTGCGGAGGATTGTGCAGATCTGGATTATATTATAGGAACAGGTCGACACTATGAGAGTGAGTATGTGATGAGTAATAATTTTGCTTTTGGTGGAGTGAATACGTCATTAATTTTTAAACGTTGGCAATAAAGCGGAAATAGTGATTATGAATAGAAAATATTTAGGATGGGTAGTTTTGGCTGCCATTGGTAGCAATTCTGTGTACGCACAAGGAGATTGGCGATTTCCGTTGGCACTCACTTATATTAGCGGTTTTGAAGATGTCGTTGATATTCATGAAAAGAACTTAGAGGCAGAAGGATACATTGTAGAAACTTCCGACTTCACATCAATCGGTATTTCATTCCAGCCCTATTTTGAATTTGATTCTGGTTTCAGATTGGGAATGGGCATTGGACCCATGACCATGATTTATGGTGATACCGATTTTTTTGATCTCCCCATTAATATTAATGTTGGTTATACCTTATTGCCTCAAAAAAGTATTTCTCCTTATATTCGAGGGGGGGTTATGTACCATGTTGTGGAAGGCGACTATGTTGAAAGCGCTACACCGGGTTTGTTTGCAGCCATTGGTATTGAATTTGCGAGACAAAATTCTGTTAGCTTTGGATTTGAAATATCTTATGATACTTCGACGATAGACATACAGAAAAAATCTCCTTATGCTTCATATTATTATGGTTATAGTTATTACACTACAGAAATCGAAGAGATTGAACCCTATGGTTTAATGATAAGTGGTTTCATAGTATTTTAAATACTGATGATTAAAACATGTTCAAACAATTGAATTACGCTTGGCGTGTCTTTGCGACTGGCGTATGTTTTAGTGCTTTTGGTTTGGGAGGCTTATTATTAAGTCTTACTATTTTTCCAATCATTTCTATCTTACCCATTCACTCACAATGGAAAAGGGAAAAAGCACAGTGGATTATACATCATAGTTTTCG
>DAOVZS010000055.1 GCA_030635005.1 Thiomargarita sp.
CAGCGAATGTTTACCTGATAATGTGTGCCGGGTTAGGAATATGTTGGTTATTAACTGGATGGTTAGGGGATAATGATGAGAACCTGGTGGTCGTCCTGGCGGTCGGCCTGGCGGTCCTCCTGGCGGTCGGCCTGGCGGTCAGCTTGGCGGGCGGCCTGGCGGTCGTCCTGGCGGTCCTCCTGGCGGGCGGCCTGGCGGTCGGCCAGGCGTGCGGCCTGGCGTTCGGCCTGGCGGTCAGCCTGGCGTTCGGCCTGGCGGGCGGCCTGGCGAGCGGCCTAGCGGGCATCGTCCTAGCGGGCGTCCTGGCGGGCGTCCTGGTGTTCGGCCTGGCGGGCGGCCTGGTGGTTATTATGGAAGAAAGTTTAAGAACAGGAACCCCTTCTTGGATTGCCCGATTCACTTTCTTACTGTTGATTGCTGCGCACCTATTTTTGATTTATTACTGCTTTTTGGGCGGCTGGCGGCTGTTTGTTTAGAATAACCCTAGGGCATTGTTGTCCCAGGCTGATATTCTGATTGTAAAACTGTGCTTGTGACCTAGAAGATTTGAGAATATATCATGTTGCAAGGAATCCCAGCTGAGGTATTTCAATATAAACTGGGTAATCGCAGTGCTTTAGAATGGATATTGGATCAATATAAAGAAAAAAAACCACGTGATAAAATACGCCCAATCAGGGGGAGGGCACCCTGATTGGCGTCACATGAGTGAAGGTGTCTTATCTCATTTTTGCATACGCCTCTTCATCTTCTCCTCCAAAAACTTCAAACAGTCTTTTTATAAAAGGGACTAATTCCAAATTAAGAATCGCAAAATCAGCATCAAAACGTTGTTCGGGCGTTTCAGGATTAACATCATCCAGTTGTGTTTGTATGAGATCTAACGCTTGAAAACGTCGAATGATTAATTGATTATCAAGGATTAAACTTAAACGATCATTCCACTCGATGGATAAGCGTTGCACTAATTTACCTGCTTCTAAATGACCTTGCATTTCTTCTGCTAATAAGTCTTGACGCTTACAATGTACGATAGCACCGTCTGGATCAGCTAAGACACACGCATCTGCTAATTCAAAATCAGCAGGGCAATGGTTTTGATTAACCAACCATTTTGTCATCACAGTCGCAGGATTCTCTCGAACAATAGGGAACACCACTGGTAACGTTTCCAAAGTTCTACGTAATAAAGTCACCAATTCTTCAGCTTTTTTATCACTGGCACTATCAATAATTAACCAACCATTGGTCACATCAATATAAGAAAGTAAATATTGTGAACGGGCAAAAGCTCGGGGGATTAAGTCTGAAAGGACTTGCTCACGAATTTCTTCTTTTTCATGTCTATTTACTCTACGCATTTGTTGAAGTTCAACTTCTTCAATTTTATCATTAATAAATGCACGTGCGACAGAAGCGGGTAATAGCTTCTCCTCTTTACGTGCACAAAAAATAATACACTTGTTAGAAGTATGCACTAAATATTTATGTTGATTTCCTAAGGGAGAAGACCACCCCATACTCTCCATATCCATTTTGCCACACGGTTGAAAAGCTAATTTACTGAGTTCTTCATGCAATTCCTCGGCAGATAATGTGAAGGGACGTAAAAAACGATAAATATGTATATTTTTAAACCACATGGCTGTTATGAGTTATCCGTTATCAAATTATGACAGTTGTATATAAACGTGTGTTATTATAACATTTTTATTGTGATCTGTTGTGAATTTATCAAAGGAGTCTTGTGAGTGAATCATAAAACGACACGTTTCCATGGGATGTTTGGAATATTATTAGGTAGTTTGATCTCTGTTAATGCATACGCGGTGCAAGTACTCGCACCTGTGGTCGATGCGGTATGGTTATCCAAAAATTTGAATCAAGTCGTTATTTTAGATGTGCGTACTGAAAAGGACAGTTTTAAAAAACGCTCCAGAAGAGGATCAGGTCCTGTTAATCCGTGTGGGGCTAAAGCGGGTCAAAAAGCGTTTCACGTTTCTGGGCATATTCCTGGCGCAAAGTTGATATTGTGGAAGAAACTGTTTGAAGAACGGAAATTGGGTGATGTGCAGGTGAAATATTTGGTACCCAGTCAGAAAAAATTTGAGAAGTTAATGCAGAAAGCGGGGGTGAATAATGATAGCGCTATTGTTATCACCAGTAATGGTGTCAATTTAGGAGATGCCCCCCTCACCACAAGATTGTATTGGATGCTTAAATATTTTGGTCATGATAATGTCGCTATCTTAGATGGGGGCACGGCTAAATGGATTCAGGATACGCGTAAAATAAAATATAGTAAATCTAAATCAAAACGGGGAAATTTCAAGGTAAGTACCGTGCGTTCTCACATACGGGCAACCACAAAAGATGTGGTGACAGGAACAGCCCAATTAATCGATGCACGGGGTCACGATATGTATTTAGGACTGAGTTATCCTGCAAAATTTGTCCCAGCACAGGCAGCGGGACATATTCCCAATGCTAAAAATTTCCCACTCAATCTCATGGTCAACAGTGCTGATTTGATGACCACCTTTTATAAGATGGATAAGATTGCTCAAGTCGCAGCGCTTAAAAATATTAAGATTGAACAAGTAGACACCATTTTTTATTGTAATACGGGAGCGTATTCTAGTCTTGCGTGGTTTGTATGGCATGAACTTTTAGGCAATAAAAAAGCACGTTTGTATGATGGTTCTATGCATGAGTGGAGTCGTGATGCCAATCGTCCCGTATCTTCTATGATAATAGACTAAAAAATAACACGTGAATCGCATAACATATCTTTTAAAAAATCAATGGCCTTTTTGGCTAGGTGGTTTTTTTGTTGGGCTATCGGAAATTATTTATTATTTTCGTTATGACTCCTTTATCGTGGTCACCACTGGTTTGGCGCAAATGTATGCAGTGAGTGAGGAATATCTGTTTGGGATTAATTGGGTGGCACAGCTGTACGAACCCGGAATCCATTGGGTTATTATTGGTGCAGTATTGGGTGCCCGCTTAGTGGTTATTGTTGAAGGTGAATCCCGGGCGTGGGTGCATTATCATTGGCGTATACTCCTTTTGGCATTTATTGGCGGTATGATGTTTTCTTTTGGAACACGTATTGCGGGGGGCTGTACCACGCATCATTTTATGGGTGGTTTGCCCGCAATGAGTATTGCCAGTTGGGTAGTCTTATTGACAGGCATTCCATTCGCCTTTCTGGCTTTTAAAATTGCGTTAGTTTTTGATATGGGCGGTCATTTTCGCCATCAGGATACGCACGCAACTGCACGCAAATATTGTGATCATCCCGATCATCCGCATCCTGGCTATAAACCTGAGTATAAACCTTGGCGTAATCCCTTACATATCGGTTTGACCTTATTTTTACTGGTATTTATGCTAGTCCCTTTGTATTTCGCATTTTTTACGGAAGAAATTATAGGGGCAGTAGCTGATATTGGATGGGAAGAGGTGACTTGGTTAATGGTAGTCGGTTTAATCTTAGGATTTGGTATTGGTAAATGTGGTTTTGGTACAGAATGTTCGGTAATGGCACCTGAATCGATTTTTACCAATAAAGAATTTTATCGTAAAGGCGGTGTACCCATGGCGACGTATACCATGTTTCGGGGCATGTTACCCTTACAAGGATTTATGGTCGCTATCGTCATGTTCAATCTCTTTATTCTGGCTTTTTGGATGTTGGATATGGGGAGTATTCCCAATGCTTCGGGGGATGAAGGTTTATATTGGGGACATATTTTAGGAGGTCCTTTATTGGCGATGGGTGCAATCTTTATGATTGGCTGTGAAGTACGAACATATGCACGTCTTGGGATGGGGTATGCGACTGCCTTAGCAGCTTTACCTGGATTTTATGTGGGTTATTTGCCTTATACCTTCTTTTCAGAACAAATTGATGCGGTGGTTTTTGGTGAGGGATTAACTGAATTTATTACTTTGCCAGAATGGGCTTCCTATACACTGGGCGGGAGTGAATACGCTTGGGCTATACTCTATAGTCTATTATTAATCGGTATTTTAATATTCTCGTTTGAATATGGACGGCGTTTTCTAAAAACCAGTATGCGTCATATATTAACTCATAATACTGATCAACTGGTTTATGAAGCTTATGAGGAATTAACACCATCATCAGCCAAGTAAGTTTTTTTCTATGCTCTCTTGTACTCTCTCTTGGGGTACAAGATTTTTTGGACGAGTATTGGGCTCGTCCTTTAGCCGCACAAGGTTCTCCCCCCGCTCATTTAACAGATCTTGAAACATCCTTAGAACCCGCAGCATGCCAGACCTGTCATCCACAACAATTCACCGATTGGGAAAAAAGTCGTCATGCACGTGCCATGGGGGCGGGTGTGTATGGACAAATGCTGGATATGACAGCGGAAGAAGCGCAAGTGTGCCGAGAATGTCACGCTCCTCTGAAAGAACAAGTCAACACATCATTGTCTCAACAAGGACTCATCTGTAGTGCCTGTCATTTGCGACAATATCAGTGGTTTGGTCCCCCATCTCGCAAACCACACACTGTCATGCACAAAGATTGGCAAAGTCATGCAGCTTTTGAAGATTCTCGTTTTTGTGTGACTTGTCATCAATTTTCAAGCGATGGCTATGCTATTAATGGGAAATTACTCGAAAATACGTATGAAGAATGGAAAAATAGCCCGCAAGCCAAAAAGGGAATTACGTGTCAAGCATGTCACATGCCCGATCGTCGTCATTTATGGCGGGGCATACATGATATTGAGACGGTGCGTTCTGGGGTTCAGATTCAGACCAGCCCACTACTCGTCACCGATGGTTTTGTGACGATTCAATTAAGCTTAAGCAATACAGGCACAGGGCATTATTTCCCAACCTATATTACTCCAAAAGTGGTGATGCAAGTGTATCAAGAAGATCATAAAGGTGTGCTTCTAAAGAATACTTTACAAGAAACCATTATTGCACGTCATCTTAGCTTGGATCTCACGACAGAATATTTTGATACCCGTTTAGCACCGGGTGACACTGCTTTTCTTAAATATCATGCACCTATCCTGCCCAACACAACCTTAATCGTACGCATTTTGGTCATGCCGGATGCTTTTTATACGCGTCTCTATCAAAATTTACTTGATCACGCATTCACCGATAAAGGGCATACCCTCATTCAGCAAGCTTTGATTGAATCTGTTGATTCTATGTTCACCTTGTATCAAAAACGTTATAAAGTCTTGTCTGAATCAGAATTTACAGGATAAAGGCACGACTGTCGTTCAATACTTATGTTTCTAAAGACTGTTCTAAATAGGAAAGACGTTGTTCTAAAACAGCAATACGTTGTGCCAACAAATCCACTATTTTTTTGAATTCCTCTTGTTCATGATGGGAAGTCTTATAATTTGAAGGGGGTTCCCCCACGTGTAACCCCTCATCTTTATTAAGCATTTGACCATCATGATACAGTAACCAATTTAAATTCATATCCAAAGCACGTGCTAAATCAGGTAAATACTTACTTTTTTTCGTATTTCCTGATTCAATTCTTTGTAAGGCTTGTTTTGTAATATGAACTTTAGTCGCTAATGCTTCTTGAGTCAAATGCCGTATTGTTCTCACAACCCGTAATCGTTCACCGATTTCCATAATAATTAAGAAAATAGATTTGTAATACGTTTAAAAAGACCCGAATTAATACCTTTCTGTGTTTTTTCTACTATCTCACAAGCCAATAAGGCAGGATTCTCTTGTGTAGAAAGATAATGCTGTATTGATGAATTGAGACTGCGTTCTAATAGTTCTTTGCGAACAGGTTTGAGTAAAAAACGAAAGATTTTTCCTTCATTCACAAGGCTAATCAAAGAATCCGCGTCTTGAACTTTACTTAACACTAAAATAACAAGATTAGGCGCATGCTGTTTTATCATTTTAAGAGCCAAACTCATATCTTCACCCGCCAGACTTAATTCTGAAATCAACACAGCAATATCATTTTGATGTGTAATACTATTAATAGCCGATTCCATAGTCAAGCCTTGTGTGACACGATATTGGGGTTCAGCAATTTCCTTCACCATCCGATATATCTCAATATCATCATCAATCACCAATATACCCATTTTTTGTTTTTCGGAATGGGAAACGGGGACAGAGGGGGGCGTAGCATTAAAAAGTTCCCCGCCAATCCGCACTGCTTGATGCACAACACTTTGAATATTATCATTATCCCAAGGTTTTTTAATATAACGGAATATTTCACCCTTATTGACGGAACTGACAATAGCCCCCAGTTCAGAATACCCTGTTAATAATAAACGCACCGTATTCGGAGAATATTCTTTCACTTGATGTAATAAGTCTACACCCAGCATTTCAGGCATACGCTGATCACTGACAATAACATGTACCGTATTCTGTTTGATAATATCTAAGGCATCGTTTCCATTTGTAGTAATATGAACGTTGTAACTTGATTTAAACAAGACTTTTAAACTTCTCAAGATACGTTCTTCATCATCTACGAACAAAATTGTTGCGTTTTTACTCATAATTCAAATTCCAGTAGGTAAACTGACTGTAAATGTAGTACCTTTGCCTTCTTGAGAAGTCACCTCAATATTTCCTCCATGTTCTTGAAGAATTTTATATGAGATAGACAAGCCCATACCAGTACCTTCACCAATATCCTTTGTAGTAAAGAAAGGATCAAAAATTTTGGGCAGCACTTTTTTCGGAATACCCTTACCATTATCCTGTATCAATACAAGGACATGGTCATTTTTAACACGGGTAGTGATTATAATACTGCCCTTATTTTCAATGGCTTGTACGGCATTTGTCAATAAATTTAGAAAGACTTGATTAATTTGTGACGGTGCACATTTAACTTTGGGAATATCACCATATTGCTTATTAATGGTGATCTTATTTTTAAATAAGTGTTTCGCAATGAGTAAACTACTGTTTAAGCCTTCATGTAGATCTACTTTGCTAATATTGGACAAATCAAGCCGACTAAAGTTTTTTAAGTTAATCACCAATTCAAAGATTTGTTTTAAACCGTAGAGCGCATCCTTTAATAATTCCTCGCCTGTACTGTCATCTTCTTTGAGTTCATCAAATTCTTCTATCTGCGTCTTTAATTTTTTTCCATTCGAAATATGATCAGGTATGTTTACTATCAAAGCTCTATATTCTTGCAAAACATGTTTGAGATTGCTAAAGATGGTTTGAATCAATTGGATATTACTTTTTACATACCCTAATGGCGTATTAATTTCATGGACTAAGCCCGCAACCATTTGTCCAAGTGATGCCATTTTTTCAGATTGAACCAGTTGCATTTGTGAGTCTTTTAACTGTTCTAAGGTATGTGATAATATTCGAGTACGCTCAGTAACACGCTGCTCCAAGGTATCATTTGCTGTTTTTAATTGTTGGTTAGCACGATTAAGCGCAGTATAACTCACGCGTAATCGATAAGCGATAAAGAGTATTAATAACAATAATAATCCTGAAAATACCATGAGCATTTGATGGTAAGGCGTACTTTCATTCAAACGAGCATCTTGCAAATTCACATAAGTTGTGGTCAGAAGATCAATTTTTTGTGCGGTACTTAAAATATTGATTTGTTCTAATATGGCATCAATATAAGGTCTATATTTGAGTATGGTACGGGCATGAGAAGCGATAATGTTAATTTGGCTTCTGATATCTTGTTCAGAAAGTGCCCCTTTTTCCTGTAAGTTATCAATAAGTTTTTGAATCTGTGTTTCTTTTTCGGGCAGTAAACTGTATCTTAAAACGGCTGATAATAATGCATTCACATCACCTACCAACAACTTCGTATCTTCCAATCTCATTAACTCACTTACCGCTGTGGGAAAATAGCGTACTGAGTTAGATAAAATAGCATTAACACTTTTGAATTGTTCAATATATTCACGTCTTTTTGTAATTTGTGCCAAATAAGCCGTTTTTTGGTATTCTGCATGCGCTATATTTTCACCATAAATACGTTTCAATTGAAAATCTTGCCAACGCTGATGGGTTGTTTCCAGTGTAATCCAAGTATCAGCCATTGCATCATAATTATTATTTAAGGCAAGACGTGAATGTAACACTTGATTTATCCAAACCGCCTCCAATTGTTTCAGTGTGCCCAACGTGCTAATCACCTGATTATGTTGTTCAGTATCAACTAATTGTGTTTTTTGATATAAAAAAATCAGCAGTATCACTGATAAGACTGTCACAATATTAGTGAATATCTTATTCATTTCAGTAATACTCCTTGATATGTGCCTGTCAGAGTTTTAAGAAATATCACAATCAACTGTTTTTCATGTTCAGGAATGGTACGTCCTAATTGATGGAAAGCCATAATATCTACCGCTTCTTTTAATGTTTTGGCAGAACCATCATGAAAATAAGGGGCTGTGATCTCCACATTACGTAAGCTAGGGACTTTAAATCGATACCGATCATATTCTTTTCCAGTCACCGTAAATCGCCCCAAATCTGCTTGGGTGATATTACCCCGTTGTTCAAAATAATTATTCAATACACCAAAAACCTGATATAAATTGCCCCCAATATTCATACCTTGATGACATGCAATACAGCCATATTGCTTAAATAAGGTATATCCTTTTTTTTCATCACTGCTGATCGCCTTGTGATTACCGCGTAAATATTGATCAAATCGGGCATTCGGTGTGAACAATGAACGTTCATACAGGGCGATGGCCTCTTTAATATTTTGGATCTGGATACCTTGTGGATATAACGCCTTAAATTTTTTAAGATACGCCTGATCTTTTTTTAACTTATTGATAACTTCTATCCAATGACTGCCCATTTCTTTAGGATGATGTATCGGTCCATGCACTTGCTCTTCTAATGTAGCCGCACGCCCATTCCAAAATTGTCGAAAATTAAACCCACTATTAAATACGGTGGGGGCATTAATATCACCTTCAGTATCATTAATGCCGATAGAGTGGCTTAATTGATCCGTGCCCCCTTTTGCTAAATCATGACAACTGACACAAGCAATCGTGTTATCATGTGACAATCGTTTATCTTCAAAAAGTAATTGACCCAAAGCTACTTTGTCTGGATTCAAATCCATTGTTAATGGAATAGGCGTAATGGGTTCTTTGGCACACACATTTTGCATTAGAGATAATATGATACATATAAGCACTCTAAATAACATAAACCTTTCCTCTTATTTTTTTTCAAAAATCTTTTTAAATGTATTAAATTCTGTACTGTGTCGCGGTATTTCGATAGCATGACATGCTAATAATTCAGGACGTTGTTGCATCTGCAAATAATGTTGTATCGCAGCTTGCACCGCAGTGTCTAAGATTTGATTATTGATAGGTTTCTGCAAAAAACGAAAAATTTGAGCTTGATTGATGAGACCCATTAATAACTGTGCATCTTGCACTTGCGTCACGATGATAGTCACAATGTCAGGACGTGCTAATTTTAAAGCTTTCAAAGGGATTATCATATCATCCCCATTCACAGTCATATCAGAAATAACTACGGTAAGATTATCCTGATGCGTCATATGCTCACACGCAGATGCTAATGTGGACGTCCTTGTGACGCTGCTATCGTATTGATGCGACAGCATATTATAAGTATCCACTTCATCATCAATCACCAATATTTCATTGTTTATTGATGTTAAATGTTCCTGAGCAGGACAATGCTTGATATTCTGACTAATTTTAACAGCTTGACTGACTCTTGTTTGAATCTCATCAAAATCCCAAGGTTTGGTCATGTAGCGAAATATTTCTGCCTCATTCACAGCACTGATCATCTTATCTGATTCAGAATAGCCTGTTAATAATAGGCGTAAGGTATGTGGAGAGATTTTTTTGACGTGTTCTAATAATGTAGTGCCACACATGTTGGGCATACGCTGATCGCTGATAATAGCATGTACAGTCTCATTTTCAATAATATTTAACGCCGCTTCCCCACTTGACGCTGTATACACATGATAGTGACTTTTAAATAAGATTTCTAATGTTTTGAGGATCATTGGTTCATCATCAACAAACAAAAGGGTAGCTTTTTTAGTCATAAGTAGAAGTGCTCTATTAATATGTAAATATGATTAATTTACCATATAACCATATTTTTTGTATGTATAAATTGATATGATACAAATATTAATAATTAATGAGTTATATATGTTAAAGAAAATCATTCAATAACGATACCACACAATTTATGAACTTAAATTTTATTGAAAAAATCGAATTCTTAACAAAGGAATGTAAACAATTAAGTGAAGCTGAAATTACAGAATCTTCACATCTTTTTTCTAATCACTATGGCTTTTATAGTAAATTTTCTCCGATTCGCCCTGGAGAACGCATTAGAATGGGAAAAGCACGTTATAGCAGGCTAAAAAAGATCACTCATTGTTATGTTGCTTTTGCTAAATATCAAAACAAGATTATTGGACATGCCTATTACATAAAAAAACAACTTTCCAATGGCATGGGCGCATGGGTAACTCAGCTTGTTGTGCATTCTGATTACCGAAAGATTGGTATTGCTAAAACACTGTTACATTCAATCTGGGGATTCTCTGACTATGTTGCATGGGGATTGGCAACTGCTAACCCCTTAACAATTAAAGCACTTGAGTCAGTCACCTTTAGAAAAGTTAATATTGAATCGCTGAAAGAAAATCAGGATATTCTGATTGAATTGGCAGATGAGGTAGAATTTATAGATCCTTCCCTATTTTCATTTCAAGACAACACACTGCTTGCCTTTACTAATTTTTTTTCAGATTCGCATCAATTGAAAGAGCAGATAGATGATGATAAAGAATCTATTTTTAATTTAAGCGACTTAAAAGCGGGCTATGAGTGGATCGCATTCACATTTAAAACTCAGGCACCGGAGCCGAAAAAATTTGAAATGCTTTTAAATATATCGGAACATGTTGTTAAGAATGCCTATTCAAGGATGAAAAGACAAAAACATGCTTGGTCACAACAGGCCACTAAGGAAATAGATTATATTTTGAAACATGTTCTCCTTCATAAAGAGTCGTTTATTGCTGATTTTGGTTGTGGTGATGGTCGTCATTTAAAGGTGCTTTATTCCAAAGGTTTTCAAAATCTCGCAGGATATGAATTTTCTGACTCAATGGTCACTGAGGCCGAAAACTGTTTGAATATAAAATTACAAGATTGCAGAACTCTTGACTTAAAAAAAAGCTGTGATTTGATTCTTTGTTTGTATGATGTGATAGGTTCTTTTGGAAATAATCAAGAAAATATTAAAATTATTAAATCAATTTCTCAGTCATTAAAGACTAATGGTATGGCTGTCATTTCAGTTTTAAATAGAGCGCTCACAGAGTCTATTGCGATTCATGCAGGCAATGTGTTGAAGGAACCCGATAAACTTTTGGCACTGCCAGCAAGCAATATTATGCAATCATCGGGTAATATTTTTAATCCCAAATATTTTATGTTTGATGTTGATACAGGGGTCGTTTATAGAAAAGAGCGATTTTTTGATGAGGGACAACTTGATACAGAGTATTTGATTAGAGATAAAAGATATGCACGCTCTGAATTCTGTGTATTACTTGAAGAAACCGGATTGAAAGTGATTAATAGTTGTTATGTTCAATCAGGATATTGGGAATATCCTCTTTCTTCAACTGATGAAAAGGCTAAAGAAATTTTAGTCATTGTTAAAAAGCGATGATTTACTTTTAGGATCTGATGTTACGCAGAGTGTTTCTAAAGAGCTTATATCACAAAGTCACAGCCTTGTCAGAATTTATAGGATTTAAGAATTTTCAGAATTGGGGGCACAGGCGCAATCGCAGGCGCAATCCATACACGGTGTTGCCTTTGTGCTATAAGCTCTTTAGAAACAGAGTGCGTAACATCAGTTACCAAATCAATCAGATGTCAGGTTGCAATATGAACACACTACCAATATAAATCTGTGCAATCTGATCACATTCCTTGAAATACTGTGTATGCTCTTTTTTTTTTCAATATTTATACTTTATAACTGATGTTACGTACTAAACTTCCAAAAATCACAATTAACTACACGGATTATTTTTAAGAAAGGATAAGGCACAACC
>DAOVZS010000053.1 GCA_030635005.1 Thiomargarita sp.
AGCAATACCATATAAGCCTGCTAATTCACAAGACCCCCAAATCCTGGCACATACAGCCAATACAGGTAACGCAGTCGCTTCCATAGATACGGCCAAACCTGCAATTACATTGGTACCATGTCCTGTAGTAGATGCTTTAGCAATATTTTGTACAGGACCATATTCAGTTGCAGTATAATATTCTGTCACCATCATCAACACAGCTGTTAATACTAAACCAATAATCGCAGCTCCATAAAGTTCCATGATGGTGTAAACACCATTATCAGCCATGACCCAATCAATCACAGGATAAAAGAAAAGAGCAGCCATGATGGCAGAAACAAAGACGCCTTTATATAAGGCGATCATGATTTTGGTTGTGCCAGCTGGAATTTTGACAAAAAACGTCCCAATAATAGAAGCGATAATAGAGACACCGCCTAAAGCTAAGGGTAATAAAATTGCTTTGTCAACCGCCGCTTCCGATATGTGTGCAAAAGCTAACCCACCCATTAACATGGTTGCGATAATCGTCACCGCATACGTTTCAAATAAATCTGCAGCCATACCTGCACAATCGCCCACATTATCACCTACATTATCAGCGATCACAGCAGGATTACGGGGGTCATCTTCAGGAATGCCCAATTCTATTTTACCGACTAAGTCAGCCCCTACATCAGCCCCTTTAGTGAAAATACCGCCACCTAATCGTGCAAAAATGGAAATCAATGAACCACCAAAACCTAAGCCAATCATGGCAGTCATTATTTGTTCTGAATCCAGTCCGCCCACGTTTTGCAAGACAGCGTAATAACCAGCAACACCTAATAAGCCTAAACCAACGACTAATAAACCTGTAATCGCACCGCTACGAAACGCAACTGCCATAGCAGCATTGATACCATCATGCGCAGCTTGTGTCGTACGAACATTCGCACGGACAGAAATATGCATGCCAATATAACCAGCAGCAGCAGAACTCACAGCACCAATGAAAAAGCCTATCGCTGTATATTGTCCTAACGCATACCAAATTGCAGCCATAATCACAACACCTACAGCAAAAACAGTGCCGTATTGACGGTTTAAATATGCTTTAGCGCCTTGTTGAATAGCTGCTGCAATTTCTTGCATACGATCATTACCCGCTGGTAATGCTAAAATCCATTTAATGGAAACAGCCCCATAGACTAAGGCAATGACTGCGCAACCCAACGCAATCCATATTTCGAGTGGGATAGTCACTATTTTGATTTTCCTATATAAGTTAAAAAGTCAACAAAATTCATTTTAACAGATTTATGATGATTGATACAAACCATATTTTTAATAGGGTATATAGTTATCAGTTATGAGTTCTGAACCTATGAGGATAATAAGTTATGCCTAGGGCGTTGCCCCAGGCTGTTATGTTATCCCCTTTCAGGGGAAAAGATACAAGCCCTGAAAGGGCGACATATATCAGCCTGGGGCAACGCCCTAGGAAAAAGAAATACGTAACATGGAGATAATAAGCGTGTGTCATCACAAAGATGTGACTGTATTGTGGAAAGATATTCTTTATAATCAAAAACAAGCTTGGTTTACGATGAGTTCTGGGAGTATGGCGCCCTTAATGCCCACAGGATCACAGATTTTTGTGACTTCTTTGGAAAATGAAAAAATAAAACTTGGGGATATTGTGCTTTATAGTCATCAAAATCAATTAATTGCTCATCGTGTGTTATGGATCCGCCGACATCACTGTCTCCAAGGCGGAGATCGTGCGGTATCGCCCTCTTTTATTGCATTGGATACTATTATTGGTATAGTCCAAAAAATAAAAATTAATGACAAAGAGTTTGATTTAAATCAGCGCAGTGCCATCGTCTTAAGTGGGTTGATCACCCTGTCTAGTTTAGGCATTATGGCAGTACGACGAATCTTTCCAAGATTAGGGCAGGGATTACATTACGTGAAAATTGGAGTGTTGCGGGTGATGATGGCATTACGGTAGATGGGCACAAAGCCCATCAACGTATTAACGATAATAATTTCCAGGATTATATAAATAATACACATCCATAGGATTTAAAAGGGGTAATTCTACATAACGGTGCCCTTGTGGATCAATTTTTTCGGTTTCTAATATACTTAAGGAGATTGTTTTTTTAGATTTTTTGGCGCTTGAATCAGGATGCGTCACAAATGACAGATCGACAATATTGGTCACAATTTTGTTAACCCATTTGTAAGTGACTGCTACATCTGCAAATTCTTGCCAATCGCCTGTGGAATTGTGTTCATACATTTTTGTCACAAAATCCGTCATACTAATGCCCATTTTCTGAGCGACGGGAAGTAAGATGCGTTGCGTCCATTTATCAGTAATTTTCAAATATTCGGTCAGTTGTGTTTGATTTCCAGCTATGATACTTGAAATCTGATGATGAAGCAGAATAGCATTGGGATACGCATAAGAATGTTCAGCTAAGGTGGTAATCACAGCAGCCATACTGGCTGCAAAGCTTTGAACAACCACGTAAACAGGAGCTTGGCTATCTTCTATTGCTTCAAGAATTTTAACGCCTTCCATCACAGAACCGCCATAACAACGATCAATAACCAGAAAAATCGGATATTCTGTATTTTTATTGTTGTAATAATGAATACGTTCTGTCACATATTTTGCGGTGCCTTGAACAATGACTTTATCAAGTGTGATTTTTCGATCACTGATAATCAGGCGATCATTGATAAAAGGCAATTTTAAATATTCTGGGGGCTTATTGACTTGAAGATCTAAAATCCGTTTTTTCTTTCTTTTTGATATTTCATTGGTTAATTCTGTTAATTCAAGTCCAATTTTTGCCTTTTGTAAGGCTAATTTTGATTTTTCAAACGCTAATTGTGCTTTGACTAATTTTAATTTCAGTTCTTCCTGTTTATTGTATTCAGCTTGAATAGCATTTTGCATCACAAGTTCAGAGAGTTTTTTCTTTTTCTGTGCTTCGAAACGCTTATTTTCAAGTCCAAGTTTTTTAGTTTCTGCCGTTAAGCGAGAGACTTCCTGACGTACTTTCTCAGCTTGTACATCATTCAATAATTTCAAGGTTTTCTTTTCTGTTTGTAAGGCCAATAAATCACTTGTTAATTTTTCTTGTTGAATCGCATTGTGTACTTTTAACTGCGCAAGCTGTTCTTTTAAGAGTTCAATATCAGTAGCTTGTGCGACATTGACACATGTCAATAACACTAAAGAAACACAGGCTAAAAGATGACTAGATTTAAAATTGTATTCCATAATTTCTCCTTTTGAAGTGTGTTTACCGTTCGCTCCGTTTTAAAGGTAAACGGATATAAAATCGACTGCCGTTACCCAGTTCACTGTCAACACCTAATATCCCATTGTTTTTATCAATAAATTCCTGACATAGAGATAATCCTAAGCCTGTACCCGATTCGTTATTTGTTCCTTTTGTATTATAACTTTCATCGATTCTCAGTATTTTATCAATATTTTTGGGTTCAATACCCACGCCACTGTCTTGAATAGAGATTTCAAGCATGCCGTCTATGTCAACAGAGGAAATTTCTACATGTCCATTTTTGGGTGTAAATTTCACCGCATTGGATAATAAATTTCTCATCACAGTATCACACATCTGCATATCAACAAATGCGACCGTCTCCTTTTTAATCTTAGAAACGATCGTGATCTGTTTTTGTAGGCTCTGATTTTCCAAAAGCTGCATATTGGTATTTACAAGCGTATTCACATCTAACAATTGTGGATGCGGTTTAATGCGACCTGTATGTACTCTGGACCATTCTAAGAGGTTTGTTAATAAGTTATAACCGCGTTCAGAACTTTGTTTGATCAAGGGTAAAAACGTATCTACTTGACTGTAATCAATTTCCTTATCAACTAATAATCTTAATAAACCCACCATACCACTAAATAAATTTCCTAAATCATGTGCAATGATAGAAAAAAATTTGTCTTTACTCTGTAATGCCTCTTTGAGTTCTGCTTCAATTGTTTTGAGTTTTATTTGGGTGTGAACACGTAATATTAACTCTTTTTGATTAAAAGGTTTGGTAATGTAATCGACAGCACCGTGTTCTAATCCATCAATAATATCATCTTGTTCTATTTTTGCTGTTAAGAAAATAACAGGAATATCTTTTGTATCGGTGTTGTGTTTTAATTGTTGACATACTTCAAAACCAGTCATCTGAGGCATCATAATGTCCAGCAAAATGAGATCAAACGGTTTCTTGTTGACAATTTCTAAAGCCTGAAGCCCATTTTTTGCAAGAAAAATATGATATCCTTGTTGTGTTAAGGTATTTCCCAATACTTTCAAGTTTTGTGGATTATCATCCACAATCAAAATACGATTTTTGTGTGGCATTATGATGTATTAGACATATGTGGGGACATCTTACACACTAATGTCTAAGATGTTATTAATGACTAAGTTCTGCCAGCTAACATTCTAAATTGTGAATACAATTCTCTGGGTGTGGAAGTGGTAGAAAAATATTTGGGCATAATACTTTCTATTGTATGGGGCGTATTGCTTAATAATTGGGGTAAATGATTATCGTCACACACGCTGTCCATTTGTGCAGACTGATAATTATCTATAGAATAGGGGGTGCTGGGGAGTTTATTCATGAATAAGGCGACCCATCTTGAATATTTATCATTCAAAGGAATAATATGACGTTGTACGCCCATCATCTTTGCTGTATAGGCGACTAATTCTTCCAATGTATAAGTGGTAGGGCCACATAAATTATAACGTTGTCCATAATGTTTTGTTTTTCCGATAGTACTTAACATCGCTTCAACCACATCATTAAGCCACACAGGAGAGAATTTAGTATATCCAGAAGGTAACATAAAGATGGGAGAGGGCACTCGTAATAAACTGGCAAAGTTCTTAAAAAATCTATCATTATCACCAAAAATGATCGAGGGTTTAAAACTGGTGACGTCTACACCTTCGGCAGCATGCAATAAATCTTCTGCTTCCCCTTTTGTCCGAAAATAATGACTTTTTCCATTTTTAGCATCAGCATTTAATGCTGAAAGATGTAATACATGTTTAATATGATTGGTTTGACAGGCTGTAATCAGTTTTTGGGATAATTCAACATGTGCTTTTCGAAATCCACTGCCATCATTCCCTTTTTCATTGCGAATGCCGACCAAATTAATGACCACGTCGCAACCTGCTAATTGTGCATTGAGTTGTGTTTGATCATTCACATCTGTTGCGATCAAATGGACATTAGGTAAGACGCGTAATTCACGTCGTTGTTCACGCCGTTGTGTTAATATATTGACTTGCCATCCTTCTTTAAATAAACGTTTGGCTAGCGGTTTACCCACAAATCCTGTTCCACCTAATAAACAAATTTTACGCATATTGAGTACTCCAATGTAGTACAAAAAAAGACATGGTAATGATAATAAGTATGAATCATATTTAAAACTATGAATGAAAATCAAGAGAATGTCAATATAAGAGAGGTTTATGATGTATAAACAAATATGTTATGTTTTGTGCATTTTAAGTATTCAAGGATGTATGCAGCAAGGATTTGAGGTTTCAATGTTCAAAGATGACGTTGAAAAACCCAGCTATAGAGGGTTTGCAGTAGAACCTGTCCCCATATCATCACCTTCTTCAACACAAAAAACAGAGAAAAAAGATTTTTTAGCTTTTTTAGCCACACAAATTGATCAGAATCTCAAACCAATTCAGATCAGCGTACGTGAAGGTGAAAAAGTATATAAAAATGGCGAGGTGTTGAATTTTAAGATTGAACCGGGAGAAAAAAGCTTACAGGCACTGACTTTATTTAATGTGTCATCCAAAGGAGCGTTACAGTTTTTATATCCTTTTTCTCAAGATCCTATTTTAATAAAAAAATTTCCATACATCTTAGGTATGCGTATTTCTCCCCCTTATGGTGAAGAGCATTTAGTGGTGGTGTTCTGTCGCGACGCTGCGACTGGTTTGCATCGTTTATTAAAGAGTATGCAACCTGCACTTCCTAATAATGAACAGATAATGAATCAATTACGTCAAAATAAATGTCAATTTGGACAATATACTTTTTTAACTGAAAAATAAACAGGGCTCACTTTCTTATTATACCATAAAAAATAATATTTATCATATTTTTCTTTTTTTTGCATTTTATATTAAATATTATGTGTATTTTTATCGTGTAATATCAAAGAGATATCAAAAAAAGATCTTTTTTCATTTTTATTTTTAAAATTAGAGTTGACGTGATATTGTCAAATAGCGTATCATTTGCTTGTTCAATTGACTCGGGGTATAGCGCAGCCTGGTAGCGCACTTGGTTTGGGACCAAGGTGTCGGGGGTTCGAATCCCTCTACCCCGACCATTTTTATTTTATCTGTCTAGTATGCGCTTGTAGCTCATCTGGATAGAGCATCGGCCTTCTAAGCCGAGGGTAGCAGGTTCGAGTCCTGCCAAGCGCGTGTTAATTATATTGGTGGTTGTAGCTCAGTTGGTAGAGCCCCAGATTGTGATTCTGGTTGTCGTGGGTTCGAGACCCATCATCCACCCCACCTTTCATCTCTACTTCCTCATATTTCCCTCATATTTCTTCATCATGTCCACTTATGCCATTGGTGATATCCAAGGATGTTACACAGAATTACAACGCTTATTAGAACTGATCCAGTTCGATCCCCATCAAGATGTTTTATGGTGTACAGGTGATTTAGTGAATCGCGGTACTCAATCTTTAGAAGTATTACGTTTTTTTAAAGATTTAAAACAACAGGCTATTGTTGTATTAGGTAACCATGATTTACATTTACTGGCAGTGGCTCATAACATCAAAAATCTTAAACCCCAAGATACGTTATTGCCTATCTTAAATGCACCTGATGCGCATGAATTATTGACATGGCTCCGTTATCGTCCCCTACTTCATCATGATAGTCAACTTGGATTCACGATGATCCATGCTGGTTTACCCCCCCAATGGGATTTATCACACGCACGTCAATATGCCTTAGAACTTGAACAGATATTACAAGGTTCTACATACACGCACTATTTAGACAATCTTTATGGCAATAAGCCTAAAATATGGTCTGATCAGTTGACAGGATGGGAAAGATTACGTTTTATCAGCAATTGTTTGACACGCTTACGTTATTGCACTGCTCAAGGCAGTTTAGCCTTGAAAAACAAGCAAGCCCCTTTTCTGCCCGAAAACAAAAATGATGACATACAACCTTGGTTCAAATACTATCCCTATGATATCAATATTGTTTTTGGACATTGGGCAAGCTTAGGTTATTATACGGAACAAGGTATTTATGCGATAGATACTGGCTGTGTTTGGGGCGGTGCTTTGACAGCGTTACGCTTAGAAGATAAAAAAGTCTTTACGCTTCCTTGTGCAGGCTATGCCAATCCACACGCTTTATAACGGTTCACTGACAACAATGGTGGGAACTTGTTCTGCAGGAAATTGTACCCGTTTAGCCATGGCAGGATTAACATAGACAATCCCCGCGTCATCAACTAACATGACATATTTGATACCCATTTGTCGTGCAATACGATGCCAATCTTTTAAGCCAGCAATGGTTAAGGCGGTGGATGCCGCATCTGCAAGTGCACCGCTTTGTGCGATCACGGTGACAGAGCTTAATCCTTTAGCAGGATTTCCAGTGCGCGGATCAATAATATGTGAATAACGTACGCCTTGGTATTCTCGAAAACGTTCATAATTACCCGACGTAATCACACTTTCTTCTCCATTAAGCACCACGCCTCCTAAAATACCTGATCCGCTCGGATGGCGAATACCGATCACCCAAGATGTATCGCCCTTTTTACCCATTGCCTTCAAATTTCCCCCAGCATTGATAATGGCATTCTGTATTCCTAATTGACGTAAAGTCTTGATTGCACGATCAATCGCATATCCCTTGGCAAATGCCCCAAAATCTAACTGCACCGCCCTATTATGTGATAACACCTGATTGTTTTCAATCTGAATATCATCCATACGTGGATTGAGTGCGACTAAAGCAGAAATCTGTTTTTGTGACGGGAGGGCTTGCGTGTGAGATAAATCATCCTTATGAAATCCCCATAAACTGATTAATTGTCCAATAGCAGGATTAAATAAGCCATCACTGAGTGTATAAAGCTGTTGGGCTTGTATCAGCAGGGCTGTATCTGTCAATATTCCACTTTTTCCTGTCGCCATTGCCTGATTTAAATCAGTTAAAGGGCTTGGATCCCACGCATGCCATTGATGATGCATTAATTGCAAATCTTTAATAATGACATCGACTGCCGTATCGGCTTCTTCTGTTGATACGCCCCAAATACTTACCCCAACTAATGTTCCAAAAACATAAAATTGTTTTTGATAGACTTGCTGAGTACATCCATTTAATAGTAAAACGAATAAAATAGAAATAGAGATAAATTTTTTCATGAATGTCTTAGTCAGAAACTTTGTCTGAATCAGAATGTCTAAAATGAAAGGCACAGGCATAACCAAACCTTAATTTTTATGTGGTTTATATGTTATGGGTGATGATATAAAACGTTCAGGATTTTCTTTTTGACGTTCTATATAATATTGAACAAGCTTAACAGGATCATTATCACATTTAGCATAAATACGACGTCGTGCTTCCCAAATCACTTCTAAAGTAGGTTCTTTAATCATTGTTTTCTCCTAAAAGTTCCAAAGGTGTAGTTAAAATAGGCACATATAACCATAAAAGATTATTGACATATCTAATATGATTAAACTTATTCACATTTGCTAAATTTTTACAGTTCCAAGATAGCAAAATATCACACTTATGGTAAGAAGCAAGCGCAAGATGTAAAGCATCTCCACTGGTGTCTTTTGGCATGAGCTTATGTTGTAAATAAGTTTGAACAATGCTTGCAATTTCATTTTCAATGGGTAGAAATATCGTATGTTCTAATAATGCAATACAATTTTGTCATTTAGAATCAGAGTAGTTACCATTATTTAATTCATCAACAACTGCTTGGCTACTAACCAATTCATAAGCATCACGATGATTATCCCACCATTGACGTGTCCATTCACGGCGTGCTACTGCTGCCGCATCTATTCTATTTTCATAATAGAAACTTGGGATACTGGTTTCAATATAAATTCTTTTTTTCATGTGATTAGAGATGCAATTGATTTTTTTTACTATTATTATAAATATTGAACCCTGAGTTTTCAACCTTTATTCTGAAAATTCTGATTCAGACAAGTTAAATCCTGATAATACAAATCTATGTTATAATAAATCTTATTCACTTCCTTCCGAATCCATTTATTATGCCATCCACAATTGCCATTGTAGGTCGTCCCAATGTTGGAAAATCAACATTATTTAATGTATTAACAAAAACACGTGATGCTTTAGTCGCTGATCAACCCGGATTAACACGTGACCGAAAATTTGGTCGCGGACGGGTCGGTGATAAAAAATATTGGTTAATTGATACTGGGGGATTAGCCGAAAAAGATAATGCCATTATTGAACATATTACGCAACAAGCAGAGTTAGCGATACAAGAATCGGATTGTATTTTATTGTTAGTTGACGGACGTGCTGGCTTAAGTGCTGCAGATGAAAATATTGTTCAAGATTTACGCCGATATAATACACCGATTCATTTAGTTATTAATAAAACAGAAGGAAAACAACGAGAATTAATCAGTGCTGATTTTCAAAGTTTAGGATTTGACAATATTCATACGATTTCTGCCGCTCATCGTCGAGGCGTTGATCGGATGATGAAAAAAGTATTAGCTGATTTTCCTGAAGAAAACACTGAAAGCGAAGATACGGGCGAAGCAGGTATTAAAATAGCCATTATTGGTCGTCCTAATGTGGGTAAATCTACCCTTGTGAATCGTATGTTAGGCTATGAACGTGTCATTACCTTTGATGAACCCGGGACAACACGTGATAGTATTTTTGTTCCCTTTGAACGGGATGGACAATTATATACGCTCATAGACACCGCAGGGGTGAGACGACGGACTAAAGTATTTGAAACCATTGAAAAATTTAGTGTGATTAAAGCCTTGCAAGCGATTGATTCTTCTAATGTGGTGATCATGTTATTGGATGCACGTGAAGGCATGACTGATCAAGATGCCAATTTATTAGGTCATGTGCTTGATAGTGGGCGTGCATTGGTGATTGCGGTGAATAAATGGGATGGTTTAGAACAAAGTCACAAAGAACAAGTGCGTTATAATTTGGACAGAAAATTGCATTTTATTGATTTTGCGAAAATTCATTATATTTCAGCCTTACATGGCAGCGGTGTGGGCAATTTATTTGGCTCAGTCAATACTGCGAATGCAGCAGCACATTGTCAAATTAACACTGCGCGTTTAAATGAAGTCTTAGCAAAAGCCATTATCACACACACACCACCATTAGTACGAGGACGAAGGATTAAATTACGTTATATCCATCAAGGCGGACATAATCCCCCCCTATTTGTTATCCATGGTAATCAAGTGAAATCATTACCCGGTGCGTATAAACGTTATTTAATGAATACATTTCGTGAGACATTTGCATTAGAAGGGACGCCCATTTATTTGGAATTGAAACAAGGCGAAAATCCCTATGAAGGGCGTAAAAATCTCTTAACACCGCGCCAAGTGCAACAACGACAACGCTTGATACGGCATGTTAAGCATAAAAAAGGCGCTTCTTTTGTCTAACTAGCGATTGATTCAGTGGTATAACGTTGAACAGAAAGTGTGGAAGACCAATAATTTGCGGGTAATCCTGCTTTCTGTTTTAAATGACTGATAAACGCATGCGGTGTTGTTAAAGAATCCCACACAGAAGGCAAAAATGTGCCTTGATATCCCCTGTCACTCAGTATTAAACCATCTATTCCAGGACGTATTTTTTGGATTAAATCGGATTCAGAATCAAACGTCATGGGCTCTGGCACACTTAAAATAGAAATATGAATCTCCAATTGTGTCCATTCATCATCTTGTAACTTGGGAAAACGAGGATCAGAAAATCCAGCGGCATACGCATGATACGCAATATCACTTACCAATGGACGATGTGCTGTGAGCGTCCCAATACAACCACGCAATTGATGATTAATATTTAAAGTCACAAAAGTCGCTCTTATCTCACGTAACGCGTGTGCATAATCCAATGGATTAACGACTAAAGCCGACTGCTGATCCAAACCCTGTTTGATAGACGCTTTCGCAACTTCTAAAAGTATCTCACCATATTTATTCATTAAAAGCATAAGCACCATACCCCACAACTTGATTTTTTGATCCCGCCGTATCCCCAGAATTTCGTAAATCCACCGTAGTCACCTTCATTTTTTTGCTTCGTGCAAGATGTAATAAGCCATTAATAGGCACACGCCCACACGCATGTTGATAATGAATATCTTCTGGACGTAAATTTTCGATAGCATCAGTAGTCTGTTGATCCATTACTTGTGCCGTCTTATAATCCAAATAATGACTTAAATCAGAACTGATTACAATTAAAGTTTCCTGTCCTCCCCAAAGTTTATCTAAGACAAGCGATACCTGTTCAGCACTCGCCTCGCCCACCACTAAAGGGATAATGCTAAAATCCTCTAATATTTCCTGAAGAAAAGGCAATTGTACTTCAAGACTGTGTTCCTGCGCATGTGCTTGTTCTATGATAGAGATTTGGGCTAAAGTACTGATCTCATACAGTGCAGATTGATCAACTGCAATGTTACCTAAAGGCGTGGCAAAATGGGTCATATGAGTGCCTGCTATTCCCTTGAAAGAAACGTGATGAGAAGGTCCCATCAGCACCACTTTTTTAATCGTTTGACGAGCAGGTATTAACTGTGTATAAAGATGTGCAGCACTTAAACCCGAATAAATATAACCCGCATGTGGCACAATCACCGCTTTAGGCACGGGTACAATTGATACCAACGTTTGTTGCATAAACGTTTTTAACATTTTTTGCAACGCCTCTGCTTCTTCTGGATAAAATGAACCAGAGACTGCGGGCGTTCTGACGATATTCATCTATATGAGTACTCCTTTATAAGAAAGATAAACTAAGAATATATCAAAAATAATCAAAAAATAAAACATCTGATTCAAAACGAGTGCCTGTGAATGTGCCTTTTTAAGCAAAAATAATAACCACAGGCACAAACACACTCAATCCCAATGATGCTATACTACTCATTTCACACAAACAAAGAAAAACACACATGCGCAAACTTCTAATACCGCTACTATTCTTAATAATCACACCCCTGATCCAAGCAGCCCCCTTCCTACAAATAGATCCAGGCGGACACAAAGCCCTCATCAAAGACATCATCTTCACCGCAGACAACAAATATATCGTCTCAGCCTCAGATGACAAATTAATTCGTATCTGGGACATCGCCACAGGACGTACCATCCGTACCATCCGCGGTCAAATTGGTGAAGGTCATGAAGGCAAGATTTTCGCTATGGCGTTATCTCCAGATGAACAGTGGTTGGCGGTAGGGGGATTTATGATACCTGGTTACGATGAAGGTGTTGGGGATATCCGCCTATACA
>DAOVZS010000219.1 GCA_030635005.1 Thiomargarita sp.
ATAGTTTATCTGAAGTTATGGATATTAGTCACCAATTGATTGGGACACAGCTGGTAACGCACCAAACAGGTGCTGAGGGTCAGCCAATCCATAGCGTCTTGATTGAAAATACCACGGGAATTCAAAAAGAACTCTATTTGAGTTTTGTAGTTGATCGTGCAGCAGAGCGTATTGCTATTATTGCATCACGTGCGGGTGGTATGGATATTGAAGAAGTCGCTGCTAACACCCCCGAACAAATTATTACCTGTACGATTGATCCTTTAGTAGGCATGGCTGCGTATCAATGTCGTGAGATCGCCTTTGCTTTAGAATTAGATGCGAATCAACGTAAGCAATTGAGCCGTATTTTATCAGCTTTATATCGTTTATTTCAAGAGAAAGATCTCAGCATGCTGGAAATAAATCCTTTAATTATAACAGATAAAGGTGATTTATTGGCATTAGATGCCAAAATTAATATTGATGATAATGCACTTTATCGTCATGAAGACTTGGCTACCTTACATGATGCCAGTCAAGAAGATGAAAAAGAACACAAGGCGCGTCAGTTTGATCTGAATTATATTGCTTTAGAAGGTGATATTGCTTGCATGGTAAATGGGGCGGGCTTAGCCATGGCAACCATGGACGTGATCGATAGACATGGCGGGAAACCTGCTAATTTCTTGGATGTGGGCGGTGGGACAACTGCGGAAAGGGTCACTGAAGCTTTTAAAATCATTTTATCCGATACTAAAGTCAAAGCTATTTTAGTCAATATTTTTGGGGGAATTGTGAGATGTGATTTAATTGCAGAAGGGGTCATTTATGCCATTAAAGAAACAGGCACACAACTGCCCATCGTTGTACGTTTAGAAGGGACTAATGTTGAAAAGGGTAAAGCCTTATTAATAGAAAGTGGTTTGTCTGTCATCCCAGCCGATGATTTGGACGAGGCTGCTCAAAAAGTGGTCAAGCTGGTAAAAGGAGAATAAATAACATGAGCGTTTTAGTTGATGCAGACACAAAAGTAATTTGTCAAGGTTTTACAGGAAAACAAGGGACATTTCACTCAGAACAATGCTTGGCCTATGGGACCAAAATCGTTGGAGGGGTGACTCCTGGACGTGCTGGACAAACACATTTAAATTTACCCGTATTTAATACGGTACGTGAAGCGGTGGATACAACGGGTGCAATGGCGACTATGATTTATGTCCCAGCAGCCTTTGCAGCAGATGCCATATTAGAAGCAGCTGATGGGGGCATACAAATTATTGCCTGTATTACAGAAGGTATCCCTGTTTTAGATATGTTGAAAGTGAAAGCGTCTTTGACGCAATATCATCCAGATGTGCGATTGATTGGTCCTAATTGTCCCGGTATTATTACACCGGGTGGGTGTAAAATAGGTATTATGCCTGGAAAAATACATAAACCGGGCAAGATTGGCATTATTTCACGATCTGGTACCTTGACTTATGAGGCTGTCGCTCAAACGACACGGAATGGTTTAGGACAAAGCACATGTATTGGTATTGGGGGAGATCCTGTACATGGTATGAGTTTTGTGGATTGTTTAAAACTATTCCCACAAAAGTAGAAAACGGAAGGCGTTGGCATGGGGGGAGTAATTGGGGGAACAGACGAGGAAATAGCAGCTGCATATATTAAAAGTTCTGTGACTAAACCTGTTGTTGCTTATATTGCGGGGGTTACCGCACCTCCTGGTAAACGCATGGGACATGCAGGCGCTATTATTAGTGGTGGAAAAGGGACAGCAGCAGATAAATTTGATGCACTCAAAGCAGCAGGGGTAAAATTGGCGTATTCACCCACTGAAATCGGGGCACGTATTATCGAATGTTTTAATTAAGTTTTAATGAGCAATAGGATGGGCAAATATTTTTGCCCATCTACCTAGTTAGTCAAGTTCAAATGTATAACGCAAATCTACGCCACTTTGTACACCCGTTTCGGTTTCAAGTGTGAGTTTTTTAGTCAACTCATAACGCATCCGTAAAATATTACTCCCATCAAAGATACCATAGCCATAACTAATATATAAATCTGGAGTTAAATATTTTCCAATCACCAAGGCTGACTCTTCAACATTATCATCACTAGAAATCCCCACATCATCTAAACCAAAAGTATCTCCTATTTTTTTAGATAAACTATCACCGCCTTTTATAGATAAAGATGTCAAGGTATTAAATAACAATTCTCCTTCACTTTCTGTTGCACGTGCCACAGGTTTTCCCAGTACAAGATAAGATAAGATGTTACTTTGATCCAAGAGGGGATCCGAAAAAAATGTGATTTGGGGTGATTTCACTGTCCCAGTGATCAGAACACCCACAATCACTTCATTATCAGAATTACGTGATATTGGAGATCTAATCACATTTCCTGTATCACTTTGTGCATTAAAGTCTGAGGAACTGTTGCTTCCCTGTGTTTTAATACGACGATAAGCTGGAATGCTTAATCCAGGATTTTCTATTGCGCCCCCTGTAAAAAATACCCGTCCCCGATCAATTTTTAAATTTTGTCCAAATGCTTTATAGTGTCCTCCGATAATATATAATTCTCCATTACCTACCGTCATTTTTCCCGGTTCATTACTGGCTATTAAAGTCCCCCCAAAACTACTTTTAAAACCAGAACCGTCAAACGTCACATTATCACCTAAAATAATTTTAACCTTACTTGAAATGGATATGTCTTGTGGTACTGTGTTTTCTTGTTCTATAGGCACTATCGGATTCACAATCACCACATCTTCAGAAACAGCAATCGCCCCACTACCACTACTTACAGGAGTGATAGCGACTTCTGGAATCAAGATCTCTCCAGTTGCAGTAATATTGTTGGGATCTATTGAAATCTTAAGATTTGGTGAAATTAATGCCCACGCATCTGGCGTACTGACCACTTCAAAATCCTTACCCACTATATTTAAATGCCCATTCCAGTCTTCAAGAGAACGAATATGTGCGATACCATCAATTTCTAAATGACCTTCTTCTTCTCCAGAAACCGCCGTCACTTTTAATTGTAAAGTGTTCGGTTCTTTGCTACACGCCATGATACTCTTTGTACCTTTCCAATCTAACAATTCACGTTCTGTACTACATAATATGACATTGATTTTTTTGAGCGTTAATCCAGCAAGCGGTATCTTGACAGAGGCATCGTGCACTTGTATTTTCCCTTCGACTATGGGAGCTGTCAAGCTTCCACCTACGGCTATATCCACATTGACATGACCTGTGGGTTTTTCAATGTCAGGGATGAAACCAGGTAGAATGCCCAGATCGGAAAAAGTGATGGCCAGTTTTCCTTTCATGGGCTGTTCACCCCGTGGCGGAATGTGTGTTAAGCGCGGTAAAGAGAATGTTCCTTTG
>DAOVZS010000009.1 GCA_030635005.1 Thiomargarita sp.
AAAGTAGTCAATTAAAGTGACGCCAAAGAGACGATGCCCAATTCATGCTATGATACCACACAACCCTGTCTGAATCAGAATTTTCAGGATTATAGAATTTTCAGAATTGGGAAGGGGCACAGGCACAATCTAATGCTTGTGTTTGTGCCTTTTATTAATTCTGAAAATTCTTAAATCCTGTAAATTCTGATTCAAAAAAATTGACAATTCATATTTAATTATTAAATAACCTTATGATTATTAATATTGAACATCAAAAAAATATAGGCAAATTTGCCTTTTTGCACTTAGGATTCCGACCCTTTTTTATTGGGGCAGGTGTTTTTGGTTTTTTAGCCTTGTTAATATGGAGTGGTATTTATGTGTTGGGATGGAAAACACCCTTTATGCCCATTTCTGCAATGACATGGCATGCACATGAAATGATTTTTGGATACTGTTTGGCAGTAATCGCAGGATTTTTATTAACTGCGATCAAAAATTGGACGCATAGACAAACACTACATGGATATCCCCTATTATTATTATTTTTAGTGTGGATAGCGGCACGTCTTTTATTTTTCTTTGGGGCACTGTTAGCAGCCGCAATTATTGATAATGTGTTTATTCTATTGCTCTGTATTGCGATGTTGATCCCATTACTACAAGCCAAACATTGGAAAAGTGTCGCGCTGGTTTCTTTGGTACTCCTGCTTTTATTCAGTAATATTATTTTTTATTTAGGCGTGTTTGGTATTCTCCCTAATGGCATACATAATGGATTATATTCTGGTTTATACTTAATTATTGCCGTTATCTTTATTATGGGGAGACGTGTCATTCCTTTTTTCATAGAAAAAGGGGTGGATGGTCCTGTACACTTAAAAAACTGGAGCTGGATTGATAACAGTCATCTGCTCATTTTCTTGATATTCTGGATATCAGACATGATAGCCCCCTATTCTAATATCACCGCTGCTTGTGCGGGAATATTAGGCCTTATACATGGCATCAGATTACTCGGTTGGTATACCTCAGAAATTTGGAAAAAACCGTTGTTATGGGTATTGTATGTGGGATATCTGTGCATTGTTGTCGGTTTTTTTCTAAAAGCAGCTGCTATTGTTTATGGTCTCTCTGTATTTTTAGCCGTTCATGCGTTTGCCTTAGGGGGCATTGGAATGATAACCATCGGCATGATGGCTCGTGTTTCCCTTGGACATACGGGTAGAAATGTCTTTTCTCCGCCCCCCTCTGTATTTTGGATTTTTGCCTTACTTTTGGTGGCGACCGTATTGAGAGTGATTTTACCTTTAGTCGCCAGTTCATACTATATCGTTTGGATTGCACTCTCCCAATTATGTTGGATCGTCGCTTTTGCATGGTTTTTATATCTTTATGTCCCCATGCTGATTTTTCCAAGAGTAGATGGACGTTATGGCTGAGGGCTTGATATAAAAAAAAAAGACTCTATAATGTTATTATATAAAAATATTTTTAATGAGATTTGCATTATTAAAAATAATATGATACATTTACTCATATCAATCATTTTAGGGCGCGTAGCTCAGTGGTAGAGCACTACCTCGACACGGTAGGGGTCGGTGGTTCAATCCCACTCGCGCCCACCAATTTCTTTCCCCTCTATGTCTAAAGCACGATTGTTCGTGCTTTTTTTTTAGGACTAGAATGCCCATTATCACATTACCTGACGGTAGTCATCGTCAATTTGACACATCTGTCACAGTCGCAGATGTTGCAGCACATATTGGTGCAGGCTTAGCTAAAGTTGCCTTAGCAGGCAAAATGAATGGACGTTTAGTAGACACCTCTACGCTGATTGAGGAAGATGTCTCTTTGGCTATTGTGACAGATCGAGATCCTGAGGGTTTAGACATCATACGCCATTCTTGTGCTCATTTAATGGCACAAGCCGTCAAAAATCTATTTCCAACTGCACAAGTCACCATTGGTCCTGTCATTGAAAACGGTTTTTTTTACGATTTTGCTTATGAAAAAAGCTTTACATCTGAAGATTTGATTCAAATTCAAAGCAAAATGGAAGAAATCGTCACCCAAAATCTGACCATCACACGTTCTGTTATGTCACGTGATGCTGCCACAGATTTTTTTCGGACACGGGGTGAAGAATATAAAGCCCAAATTATTGAATCCATTCCCACTAATGATGATATTTCATTATATCAACAAGGTGATTTTACAGACTTGTGTCGAGGACCTCATGTCCCTAGCACAGGCAAATTAAAAGCCTTTAAATTAATGAAGTTGGCGGGTGCTTATTGGCGTGGTGATTCAAATAATGCCATGTTGCAACGTATTTATGGTACAGCTTGGGTCAAGAAAAAAGACCTTAAAAGCTATTTGAACCGCCTAGAAGAAGCTGAAAAACGTGATCATCGTAAATTGGGTAAGCGTTTAAATTTATTTCATGTTCAAGAAGAAGCCCCCGGCATGATTTTTTGGCATGATAAGGGTTGGACGATTTATTTGCTGATACAAGACTATATTCGTAATTTATTACGTCAACATCGTTATCAGGAAGTGAATACCCCGCAGTTAGTTGACCGTTCTTTATGGGAAAAATCAGGACATTGGGATAAATTTGGTGATATGATTTTCAGTACCCATTCTGAACATCGTGATTATGCCATTAAACCCATGAATTGCCCTTGTCATATTCAAATTTTTAAACAAGGACTGAAAAGTTATCGTGATTTACCCTTGCGCATGGCAGAATTTGGATCATGTCATCGTAATGAGCCTTCTGGCACATTACACGGGTTAATGCGGATACGCAATTTTGTTCAAGATGATGCCCATATTTTCTGTACGGAAACACAAATTCAAACTGAAGTCTCTGATTTTATTGATTTAGTGTTTAAAACCTATGCTGATTTTGGTTTTCATCACATCATCATAAAATTATCAACACGCCCAGAAAAACGTGTGGGTAGTGACGAAGATTGGGATAAAGCAGAACAAGCATTAGAATTAGCCTTAAATAATAAAAAATTAAACTGGGAATTACAACCAGGTGAAGGTGCATTTTATGGTCCTAAGATAGAATTTTCTCTCAAGGATTGCATTGGGCGTGTCTGGCAATGTGGTACAATTCAAGTAGATTTTTCTATGCCGGGACGTTTAGGTGCTGAATATGTGGATTCTGATGGGCAGAAAAAAGTGCCTGTCATGTTACATCGTGCTATTTTAGGATCAATCGAACGTTTTATAGGGATACTCATTGAAGAACATGCAGGTATATTGCCATTATGGCTAGCACCTGTGCAAGTGGTTATCCTGAATATTACCGATCAACAAGCACCTTATGTTAAAACAGTGGAAACCCATCTGCTCGAACAGGGAATCCGTGTGATAACAGACGTGAGAAATGAGAAAATTGGGCTTAAAATTCGAGAGCATACTTTACAAAAAATACCCTATTTATTGATAGTAGGGGAACGAGAAGTAGATAATCAACAAGTAGCCGTGCGGTTACGGGGTGGTGAAGACAAAGGTGCACTATCACTTTCTGCCTTTACAGAACTGTTACACGCTGAGGTTGCAGGGAGGAGAGTTACATCGCTGCTGCAAAACGCACACGCTTGAATCAAGCAATTACTGTATCTGAAGTACGGTTGATAGATGTTGATGGCACACAAATTGGCATTGTTTCTTGCAGTGACGCTTTAGAAAAAGCAAAATCAGTCACGTTGGATCTGGTGGAAATTGTTCCCAATGCCACGCCACCTGTTTGTCGCATTATGGATTATGGAAAATTTTTATTTGAAGAAAATAAAAAACGAAATAAAGCCAAGAAAAAGCAAAAACAGGTACAGGTTAAGGAAATTAAATTTCGTCCTGGTACTGATGCTGGAGATTATCAGGTAAAACTACGCAACCTGATACGTTTCCTAGAAGATGGGGACAAAACAAAAATCACCCTACGTTTTCGGGGTAGAGAAATGGCGCATCAAGATTTAGGGCGACTACTGCTAAAACGTATTGAAGCTGACTTATCTGAATATGGGACAATTGAACAACGTCCTAAAATGGAAGGTCGACAAATGGTGATGGTGTTTGGTCCACTAAAAACGAAATTTTCATAATTATAAGCCAAGTTTTGTAAATATAAACTTGGTTTCAATGCGGAGTATTAATAAATATGCCCAAAATGAAAACAAACCGTGGCGCAGCAAAACGCTTTAAACGCACGGCTAATGGTAATTTTAAACGGGGGCAAAGCCACCGTCGCCATATCCTCACGAAAAAGAGTACTAAACGTAAACGCCAATTGCGTTCACCTATTATAGTTAATAAGGTGGATGTGGCTTCGATTAAACAATTATTACCGTACGCGTGAGGATGATACAAGATGCCAAGAGTTAAAAGAGGGGTTACAGCCCACGCGAGACATAAAAAGGTCCTGAAAGCTGCCAAAGGCTATCGGGGCGCACGTCGTAATATACTACGCGTTGCCAAACAAGCGGTCACAAAAGCGGGACAATACGCCTATCGAGATCGTAAACAACGTAAACGCCAATTTAGAGCCTTGTGGATTGCACGAATTAACGCAGCTGCACGTGAACATGGTTTGTCTTATAGTCAATTTATTAATGGGCTTAAAAAAGCAAGCATTGATATTGATCGCAAAATGTTAGCTGAATTAGCTGTTTTTAATAAAGAAACGTTTGCAGCCTTAGCCGAACAATCTAAAGCAACTTTGATCTAAACAGTCATTAAATGTAGGGAGAAAACGGATGTTTTCACCCTACTGGCTTATTATTAATATCACCATGAATATTCTCAAATCTCATGTAATCAGTATGATTACATTTTTTATTGTATTGATGGTCGTTCTTTTATCCTGTACATCAGAAGAAGAACGCATGAAGCAGCATAAATCTCAAGCTGTGAGCAAAGCTTGGGCACAAGAAAGTAAACTTGTTAAATTAGGACATGCGGGCACGCATCAATGGAGTCATGAGGAAAGAATACAACTTCTGAAAGAAGGAAAGGTGACGGGTTATGAAGGCTGGTATATTAATAAATATGTAGATGATAATCTATCACTGGCCACAGATTCCAATAACATCTTTTTTGCAGAAGAAGGCAGTGCCTCTATTCCTGAATTAAAAACGGCGGCTTTGCGTTCATATTTAATTAAATATGAACAAAATAAATACCTGCTCTGGGGGGGAACCTTATCGACTATTGTGGTACTCATCATGGCATTTAAAAGCAACCGTGGGGTGATTACCTATCCTGCTATCGCCGGTGCTTCTCTCGGTGGGATTAAGTTAGGTATCATATCAGGCGGATCATTTTTTGCCATTTTAGCAGGTTTAGCCAGTGGGCTTATCATTGGAACATTAGCAGGTATCTTTCTGTTTTTAATGATTTTATCAGTTGGAGTTGGATAGCCACATTATTGTTTTTTTCCTTTAGTTGGCAGCATGCCATGTTTTTGCATCACCGATTCAATTAAGGGTTTTGCCCAATCTGGACAAGGATATTTACGCGGTTCTGAGGCAGCACGATTATGAGATAGTTTTAATGGAAGTCCATTCATTTCCTTCACATGAGCAATCCAACACGCTTTCACTAAACGCCCATGTGTTTCTTTAATCTCTGTCTGGATAATTTTATAAGTCAGCATGATATCAATTTTTTACGCTCATTACACTCTAATGACAAAATTTAACTCAAAATTCTAGATGAATCTACTCCTACCCCCTAACACATCTGTCAAATTGGATAGCGATCTCACATGCACAGTGGGAAAATTTATTGGGGGAGGTGGACAAGGCGAAGTGTACCAAGCTAATTTCAACGGAAAAGCAGTTGCTTTAAAATGGTATTTTGCCCAACAAGCCACCTCAAAACAACGCACTGCTATTGAAAAACTCATTACAAGCGGTGCGCCCAATGATAACTTTCTTTGGCCTTTGAGTTTAGCAACTATACCACGTTCTAAAAGTTTTGGCTACATTATGCCATTACGAGAACACCGTTATAAAAGCATTAATGATTTAATGAAGTTGCACATTGATCCCTCTTTTCGTGCCTTAGCAACGGCTGGTTTGGAGCTTGCACATAGTTTTTTACAACTTCATGCTAAAGGGTTATGCTATCAAGATATTTCATTTGGTAATGTGTTTTTTGAACCCAATACAGGTGAAATACTGATTTGTGATAATGATAATGTGATGGTGGATGGTCATACAAACTGTGGTGTTTTAGGCACACCCCGTTTTATGGCACCCGAAATTATACAGGGTAATGCCTTACCCAACACACAAACAGATTTATTTTCTTTAGGAGTTCTGCTATTTTATATTTTAATGGTTCATCATCCTTTAGAAGGAAAACAAGAATCTGATATTACCTGTTTTGATTTAGCAGCGATGAATAAACTTTATGGCAGTGAAGCGTTGTTTATTTTTGATCCTGATAATCGTTCCAATCGTCCGATCCCTGGTTATCATGATAATGCACTGATTTATTGGCAATTGTATCCCCAATTTTTGCGTGATTTATTTATTAAAGCCTTTACGATAGGCATTACCGATCCTGAAAATGGGCGCGTTCGGGAAAGTGAATGGCGATCAACCATGGTACGTTTAAGAGATTCTATTATTTTGTGCACGCATTGCCAAGCGGAAAATTTTTATGATGTTGAAGTCTTAAAGGTTTCTGGAAAGCTGAGACCTTGTTGGTCTTGTAAAAAATCATTCAAAACACCGCCACGCATTCGTATCTCACGTGATATTGTCATGCTCAATCAAGGCACGCAACTTTTTCCACATCATATTGATCCACAAAAAATCTATGATTTCTCGCAGCCCATTGCGATGGTGATTGAGCATTCCAAACGACTTAAAATTTGGGGATTAAAAAATCTCTCTTCAGAAAATTGGGATGTCAAGACAGCTAATGGGGCTACTAAGCATATTAAACCTATGGAAAGTGTGACTATTCTTAATGGTACCAGCATCCATTTTGGCAAAACGCTTGGAGGCATTAGATTTTAATGCATTTTCAGTACTGGGGAAAGTGCGGGTGTTTATGGGCTTTCTCCTATTTGTACTTTTAATCCCTCCATCGCATTAGGCAGTTGTGTCAAGATCACCTGATCCCCTTCTTGTAATTCTGGGCTACGGACTAATAATTGAGATTCTTGATTTTCTCCAATCCTTTCAATTTTGAGCAGTGTCATACGCCCGTCAACCAGTTTATAAATATGATTCAGCCTATAAACCGATTCAAAGGGTAAAGCAACGACGTTTTTTTGTTCTGGTAAACGTAATGATAAGCTTATAAATTCACCCAATCGTAAATCTCCATTCAAAACACTCAATAAACCATCAATCCCTCCACTATCAGGATTAATTTGTCCTGACACTCTGTTGAGTTTTAAGCGTATCTGTTTTCCGTGAACTGTGGCATGTAACTGTTTTTTTGCGTGTAACGCTTTGAGTACTGTTTCTTGATAACGGCTGGGTATTTGTGCGCGTATTTCTACATCGGTGTTATCATACAATGATAATAGCACATCTCCACTACGGACACTATCACCTACTGCCACATTAACATCAGCAATCCTACCCGAAAAAGGGGCAATAATTTTTGTACGCTCCAATTCTAAACGTGCTAAAGCGCGTTGTGCAGTAGCCCGCGTATGTTTGGCTTGTAATTGAGCTCGCCGTGATTTATGATTTTTGATGGCTAATTTGCGCTGAATCACGACTAACATTTGTCGTTCTACAGCTTGTTGTGCCTCATCTAAAGCAGCTTGAGAGGTCAAATTTTGTTTTTTAAGTTTCTGTAACCGTTTCACAGAGGTTTGCATCAATTTCTGTAAATTTGTCTCATAGGTGAGTGCTTTGAGATTATGAGCATGATTATGTTTTTCAAGCAGCAACTGTGCATCAATATCCACAATATCAGCGTGACGTTGTTTCAGATTCAGTCGGCTATCACGCTTGTCTAAACGGATTAATACCTTTCCTTTTTTGACAATTTCACCTTCAAGTATGGTCACTGCTGTCACTTGTGCATTGAGATTCAGTGTTTGACTGGGAGTTCGTAATGTGCTTGTACGTGGTGATTCCACTCTGCCATATAAAGTGACTATTGGTGAGTGCGTACTTGGAGTCACAGTTTTGATAGCAACGTGCCATATTTGTTCTTCTATCGTAACCGCTTGCTTTGTTGGCTGGCTTTTTAAAATGTATATATAGCCCCCTGAACCAATAGCCAAAATTAATATAGGGAGTAAGAATTTGATGTATTTATTCATACAAGCAGATTTTTGATTAAAATTAGATTATAATATAATACAATGTGCACACAAGAAAAAGGTAACGCATTGTGACAATAAATGTAACTCAAACATTAAGTAAAACAGTCGCCGTTTTTTCTAAAAGTTATTTACCCATTAATCAAATCAATATCAAACGTGCGATTATTCTTCTGGTCACTGGCAGGGCAGAACCACTGGATTTAAATGATGGAAGTGCTTGCATCTCTATACATTCTCCTACAATGAAACTTCTTATTCCACAACATATTCGCTTAACAGTCAACTATCGTGAGAAAACTTGGAAAGCACCCACGGTAAATCGGCGCGAAGTGTTGAAACGTGATAAACATACCTGTCAATATTGTGGAAATACAAAACATTTGACGCTTGATCATTTAATTCCAGCTTCAAAAGGCGGAGCAACTACTTGGGATAATCTGGTGACAGCGTGCGAAACGTGCAACAATCATAAAGGGGATCGTACCCCACAACAAGCAGGTTTAAGTTTACGTAGGATGCCCAAAACACCTGTACATCCTATTGTGGCTTTTGCAGCACAATTTTGGCGTGCTCATAAAATACAGAGAGAATCAAAAGGAACTAATATATGATGAAAGTAGATATGAGTCCAGAAGCGGTTGAACTTCGTCTGAAAACAGTAGATTCACTCAGACGACTTACCCTCACTTTAGCACAATCAGATGTAGCCCGTGCTTTTCGTAAGAAAAATCCAAACCATCCTATTTCTAAAAGAGTCGCTTTAGCGCTTGGGGAAATAGCACCGGGTGAAGAATTAGAAAATTACCACATTAAATCATCTGGCACTTGATAATCAGCATAAGGATCATCATCATCATTTATCTTATCCTCTTTTTGATTAAAATAAATGACTGTTTTTGGGGAACGCTCCATAATTTTTTTGGCAATAGGGGCAGGTACCAAGGCGTAAGATTCGCCTAAAACTGTAATCGCTAAATAACCATCTGCGAGTTGTTTTTGTTGGGTGCTATTAATTTGAATGTATCTGACAAATTTATCTTCAACAAAATTATAGGGAATGTTTGCTTTTGGATCAGTGACTTGATGATGGATAATAAAGTCGCGTACTTGAGCCTGTAAGGCTTTCTGCTGACGTGCTTCTTCTTTCTGACGATTCAGTTCTTGTGCCCGTAAAATCTCTGAATCTCGAGATTCTGCCGCTGAATTAGCCACTGAATCTTTTTCTAACACATTTTTTTCACGATCTTTCTTTTTCTTTTTTCTGTTTTGGTGATATTTTGATTTTGCTTGCTGTTCCGCTTTTTTAGCTTTTTCTTGAGACACAAGCCCTTGTTTTAATAGTTGATCACGTAAGGAATTACTCATATTCTATTCTCATTGGGTGGGATTCGTAACACGTCCCATAAATAAAATACTGCCAGATTTATGACGAATTAAAAAGGTAAAAGGATGATCCGCATGAAATAAGCGCGTGCGAGGTGCAATACTTCTGGTTGTAATGTGAACAGCGGTGGCTGCTGCTGCTTCTGTACCTGTTTCATTCACTTCTACAAAAGCTTGGTGAATAACTGATGAGAGATAAAGGTTTTTGCGACCATTAATACCTGAAAAATCTGCACGATTAGCAGTAAATGCATCAGGCATACCTATGCCACTCAAGGTCTCTGAGAGTTCAAGACTTGTCTTCATTTTAAACTTAGGAAGCACAACCGTCACCTTTCGTCGCTGCATCTGAGATAACCAATTTTCAAATGTGTGGGCATTGAGTAGGGTCTCTAGTTTGGTTAATCCATTGTATTCTTTTGGCAGTAAAATAATCATAGACACACTATCATCACTATCATAAGGCATTTCTAGTATTTGAAGTGTGTTATTTTCCATATAATTAAAATAATGCTCTTGTCGCATCATGGGCACTTCAAATTGTGTTTCCTCATTCATTCTAAACGGTCTGGATACCGTTCTTTTAGCATTAAAAGCAGCGATCCAATGTCCTTTGAAATAAATCGCATTGACGAGAATAAGGCGTGTCAAATTATTTAGAATGCCCGGTTCGATCAATTCTGTTATTTTTTGATGGGTGTGATTTGAAACGTGTTGATTGATTTTTTTGCGTGCTTTTTCTGTATGCTCTTTAAAATCAACAGTATATGGCTGTGTGTGGTAAGAGGTTTGTAAGATTTGTGTAAACTGTTTTTGGAGCAGCATGTTCTCTTGTGTCCAAAGGGTATTGGTCAGTTCCATGCTGATATCATTTTGAATTTCTTCTTGCAGCACACCAAAACTGGGATGAAAGCTCTTGTGTTGTGTCGAAAAATGTAATACTTTGGACATTTGTTGTGCTGTATTTCCTTTAGCACCTGCATATGTCATCGCGAGAGCGGTAGAGATGCTATAGGGTGATATGAAGAGATTGCCCTTTTTTTCTAAACTTGAATACAGTTCAAAAGCAAAAGCTGTGTTACCTGTCACCACAGGATTCGCCATGACCATTGTACTTTTGAGTAATAATATACTCACAAGAATCGAAAGATATCGTGTGAAACGCATTAGGTTTCTCCTGTTTGTGCATGGACTATTTCTTGTAAATCACTTAAAGGGGGTAAATCAGTCAATTTTTTTAGGTTAAAATAATCTAAAAAAGCACGTGTCGTCCCATATAAAGCGGGACGACCTGGGGTATCGCGATGGGCAAGGATTCTAATCCATTTATATTCCAGCAACCTTTTGACAATATCGGTACTCACCGAAATCCCCCGTATGACTTCAATCTCACTACGTGTCATGGGTTGACGATAAGCAATAATCGCAAGGGTTTCAATCAAAGCCCGTGAATAACGGGGGGCACGTTCTGGTTGTAGCCCTTTAAGCCAAGGAATAAAGCTTTTTTTACTTTGAAAGCGGTAACCACTGGCGACTTGCACTAATTCTATTCCGCGTTCTGTATAATCCTCGTGCAATTCTTTTAAAATGTGCCGAATCGCATTCCGTTCAGGACGTTCAGGTTTTGAAAATAAATCCAAAAAGTGATCGATACTTAAGGGTTTACCTGCTGCGAATAAAGCTGCCTCAATAATAGATTTTAAGGGGAGTTCATTCATTCTAAACTAATGACTTGTATAAGTTCAAAGGGGTGTGCCTGAATCAGTTGTATTAATGATTCTTTTGTCAATTCTAAAATGGCTAATAAGGTGACAACCACTCCAGCACGCCCTTCTTCTAATGTAAATAGATTCGCAAAATCAATACGCGGTGTATTTTTAAGGGTTTCTAATATGAAACTCATACGTTCGCGTACTGATAAAGGATCTCGTGTGACATAATGAGCACTAAAAAGAGCACTACGCTCCATCACATCTCGCATCGCTTCTAGTAATATTGACCAACTGATATCGGGAATCATCACTTCTTTCGGAATATCATGTTGTGCTACGAACACGGGAAATAAGTCTCGCTCCATTCGAGGTAATGCATCTAAATCTTGTGCAGCCTGTTTATATTGGGCATATTCTCGTAATTGTTGTATTAATTTAGAACGGGGATCACCCGCTACGCCTTCCTGTTCACTTTCGGTAGGCAGTAATAAACGAGATTTAATTTCCATTAAAACGGCTGCCATCAGTAGATATTCCGCTGCTAAGTCTAATTGCATGTCTTTCATCACATCGACATAATGTAAATATTGTTGCGTAATCTTAGCGATGGGAATATTCAAAATATCCAGATTTTGACGTTGTATCAAATAAAGCAGTAAATCTAAAGGACCTTCAAAGTCTTCAATAAAAACTTGCAAGGCATCCGGTGGGATATAGAGATCGGTGGGTAATACCTCCAATTGTGTCCCTTGTACAATCGCATCGGTACTCATATCAACGGTACGTCAATCCCATCACTTGTCGAACTTCTTCTAATGTGGCCCGACTGGTAACACGTGCTTTTTCTGCCCCTTCAATCAATATACGTCGTACAGTTTCAGGTTCTTCAATATACGTTTTAATACGTTCTTGAATGGGGGCTAATTCTGTGAGTATAGATTCTATGATAGGTTGTTTGCAATCGATACAACCGATTTCAGCATTACGACATCCATTTTGTACCCATGTTTTCAGTTCATCAGTCGAATAGATTTCATGGAAAGGCCATACAGGACATTTTTTAGGATCACCGGGATCTGTACGTCGTACTCGTGCCGTATCTGTGGGCATCGTGCGTATTTTTTGTTCTATACTGGCGGGTGATTCACGTAAAGCAATGGTATTTTTATAAGATTTGGACATTTTTTGTCCATCTATACCGGGCATTTTAGCTGTTTCAGTTAATAAGGCTTCAGGTTCAGGCAAAATTGTTTTGCTTTTACCTTCTAAATAACCGAATAAACGTTTTTTATCTCCAAGAGAAATATTGTGTTGTTCATCTAACAAGGCTTGTGCTGTTTTTAATGCTTCCGTATCCCCTTTTTCTTGATGGCGTTTTCTTAACTCTTTATACAATTTGGCATTTTTCTTACCCATTTTACGGATCGCATCTTTCGCTTTTTGTTCAAAATCAGCTTCACGTCCATAAATATGATTAAATCTCCGTGCGATTTCTCGGGTAAATTCCACATGCGCCACTTGATCTTCACCGACGGGAATCAGACCTGCCTTATAAATTAAAATATCAGCACTTTGTAGTAATGGATAGCCTAAAAATCCATATGTGGATAAATCTTTATTTTGGAGCTTTTGTTGTTGATCTTTATAACTTGGAATACGTTCTAACCAACTCAAGGGGGTAGACATGGATAATAATAAATGTAATTCAGCATGTTCTTGCACTTGAGATTGAATGAATAAGGTCGCTTCTCCCGAATTAATCCCCACTGCTAACCAGTCTACCACCATATCCCATACGCTTTGTGCGATAATTTTAGTATTATCATATTCCGTAGTCAGGGCATGCCAATCTGCCACAAAAAAGTAACATTCATATTCATGTTGCAATTTAATCCAATTTTTCAATACCCCATGTAAATGACCTAAATGTAATTGTCCCGTTGGACGCATACCTGATAAAACTCGTTGTGACAGTGATGACATCAAAATTATTTCCTTAATTAAGATAAAATATATCGTAAAATCTCAATAGAACCACCAAATAGCACATGCATCATTAAAAGTGGCGTCAGTAAAATTTTTCCTAAAATGCCCGTAAAGAATAAAATAATTAACAGGGGCAAACCCAGTATTTCAAGTTTACCAAAATAATATGCCCAACGGGGCGGTAAGAGGCTATACAGTATACGTCCGCCATCTAAGGGTAATATCGGTAATAAATTCAATAACATCAATACGATATTGATAAATAGTCCTGCTGTCCCTACGAAGATCAAAAACGCTGTAAAAGGCATCGATTCAACCATCACCCAACCGATTTTGGTAATAATAAGCCAAAAAATCGCCATTAATAAATTAGCAAACGGCCCCGCAAGTGCTACAAAAGCCATATCACGACGGGGCTGTTTCAAACGCGAAAAATTAACAGGGACGGGTTTTGCCCAGCCAAACATAAAACCACTGGTCATTAATAAAATCGCTGGTAATATTATAGTGCCTATCAAATCAATATGTTTAATGGGATTTAACGTGAGCCGTCCTAATTGTTTTGCCGTATCATCACCGCATTTTAACGCGACCCACCCATGCGCCACTTCATGTACTGTTACTGCAAATAAGATGGGCACTACCCAAATCATCACTTGTTGTAAAGTGCTTAAGCCATTCATGAAGAGATTACCCGTTTATTGAAAGACATCAATAGGTCCTTTACCTTTCCTTATAATTTGAGGGGGTTCGCTGATCATATCAACGATTGTAGTAGGTTCTATGCCACAATGTCCGCCATTGATAATCAAATCAACCTGTTTGCTTAGCAATTCAGTAATGCTCTCGGGTTCTGTTTCTGGCATGTCTTTACCGGGCATCATGATGGTCGAACTCATAATCGGTTCTGATAAACTCTCTAAAATAGCTTGTGCTATGGGATGATCAGGAACACGTAATCCAATCGTTTTACGTTTCGGATTTTGTAGACGACGGGGAACTTCATGAGTCGCTTGTAATATAAAGGTATAAGGGCCCGGTGTCAGGCTTTTGATGATACGAAAGGCACTATTTTCCACTTTTGCATACGTGGCAATATCTGAGAGATCGCGACACACTAAAGTGAAATTATGATTTTTATCGATTTGGCGAATACGACTAATACGTTCCATTGCCGCTTTATCACCAATTTTACACCCAAGGGCATAACAAGAATCTGTCGGATAGACGATAACACCGCCATCCCGAAGAACTTTAACAGCTTGATTTATAAAACGTTGTTGTGGATCGCTAGGATGAATCGTGAACAGTTGGCTAATCATAATGATTTAATTACGTTGGTAAAAGAAATCCCATACGCCATGTCCTAAACGTCGTCCTCGTTGTTCAAATTTTGTTAAGGGACGTTTGGGGATTGTACTTTTGATGAAATCAGGAGAAGCGTCTAATACGTCTAACATATGTTCTGCATAATTTTCCCAATCGGTCGCGACATGAAAAGACGATCCTGATGTCATACGTTGTGCTAACAATGTCATAAAATGTGCTTGTACTAAGCGTCGTTTATGATGACGTTTTTTTGACCACGGATCGGGAAAAAATAGGTATACTGCATCTAAACAGGGAGATGAGAGATTGTCTTGTAAAAAATCTACGACATCACCCGATATCACACGGACATTAGTCAATTGTGCTTCTGCTATCTGTAATAATAAATGACCTGTTCCGGGACGATAAACATCAATACCTAAATAGTCATGTTCAGGATGAGATTGTGCCATGGTGACCAATGTATCACCCATACCAAAACCAATTTCCAAATGTTTTTCAGCAGATCGTCCAAATAAGGTATTTAAATCTAAAATCCCTTCAAGGTTCACACCGTAATGAGGCCATAAACTTGCGAGGGCACGTTCTTGTCCAGCCGTGATACGTCCGTTACGACGGGTAAAACTACGAATCATGTTCAGTTATCAGTTATCAGTTAAATTACAATCAGTGTTTTATTGCAATTTTCAAGAAGACTCGATTGGCACAAATAAATTAAACTATTATCAGTATTATGACAATATATTATGCCATATTTTTTACACAGTTGTTGCACTCTTTCTTGGGTGACTAATTTCGTGAATTGTGTTTTCTCAGTTGCATTACGTAATTTTAAAATACTAATATGTCCTTGAAAAGCAACATTTAAGCCTCGACGTAATCTTGAACCAATGGCATTAATATCACGCATTTGAGAAGAATCTTGTGACGATTCCAACAATATGATGGTATCTAAGAGAATGGCATTTTCAATCGGTTCATCAAGTTCACCCAACAAAATATCTATTGTGTGTATATGTTGTGCTAATAATTGATACAGTCTTTCTTGAGGGATTAATTGTAATAAAAGTATTTGGCTATCTGGCATGGTGCTCACCAGCATTTTTAACGTTTGCTGTTCAGCATTGACACGTAACACCAGATCTTTTAGTGTGAGGAATGGAAGTTGCTGAATCGTAAAATGTTCCTTATTTGCACAAAAATCATTAAGCATACGAATACTATTGTGCAAATCCCTGTGCATAATTGTCATGAGTATTGTTTAAAAAAACATCCCTTTTAAGGGTGAAGAGGCGCTGCCATAGATTTTACGAGGCATACGTCCTGCTTGAAAGGCCTCACGTCCCGCTTCAATGGCTTTTTTCATTGCTGACGCCATTAAAAGGGGTTTTTGTGCAGCTGCGATTGCAGTGTTCATTAATACACCGTCACATCCTAATTCCATGGCTATTGCAGCATCAGATGCTGTTCCTACACCCGCATCAACAATAATGGGCACTGTTGCATTTTCAATAATGGTCACAATATTAAAGGGGTTACGAATGCCTAAGCCAGAACCAATCGGTGCTGCTAAGGGCATGACGGCAACACAGCCCATTTCTTCAAGGCGTTTGGCGATGATGGGATCATCATTTGTATACACCATGACTTGAAAATCGTCTTTGATTAAAATCTGAGCTGCTTCTAATGTGGCTGGAATATCAGGAAAAAGTGTTTTTTCATCCCCTAAAACTTCCAGTTTCACTAAATTATGTCCCCCAAGCAATTCACGGGCTAATCGACAGGTACGTACAGCATCTTGACTGGTATAACAACCCGCAGTATTGGGTAAAATAGTATACTTATCAGGTGAAATCACATCTAATAAATTCGCTTCATCGGGATTTTGACCGATATTAGTCCTACGAATGGCGACTGTTACAATTTGTGCCCCGCTGGCTTCTATAGCTAGACGGGTTTCTTCTAAGTCTTTATATTTACCTGTGCCTACCAGTAAACGTGAGTGATAATTTTTATCCGCAATGATGAGGGACATGTTGACACCTGTGTCTGAAAAAAATAAAATGAAGTACTTAAGGGGTAGGGGTATAGGTTTGGAAACCTACACCTATCAATCATTTCAATAATAAGAGTAATAATACAAAATTAATGACCATAGCAGCCATTGAAGTGCGTTTCCAAAAAGCGACTGGATTTTTTTCTCTTAAGGGAAAAGGACTGGGATGGGACAGATCATATAAAAATTCTGACAGCGATTCATAACGTCTTGTAGGATTAGGGTGTACGGCTTTTTTTAAAGCACAATCGACCCACATCGGCAAATCTGGATTATAATTACAGGCTGAAATATAGTTTAAACGTTGAGATTTTTTGTCCAATTCTCCAAAGGGTAATTGTCCTGTCAGCATTTCATACGCAATCGTACCTAATGAAAAAATGTCAGATCGGTTACTTCCTGTATACCCTTGTAAGTATTCTGGTGCCGTATAATTTTTAGTGCCTAACAGTTTAATACGCTCAATAGGTGTGGTTATTTCTTCAAGCCCTGCAATTTTAGTAGAACCAAAATCAATGATTTTAACAGTATCATGTTTATCAATCATGATATTTTCGGGTTTAATATCTTGATGAATCATTTCCATACGATGAAAAGCACGTAATCCTGATGCAATTTGTTCAATAATCACTCTCATTTCACTGATGGGAGGTTGTGGATTATCACGCATCCAAGCACGTAAAGTTTGACCTTCTATATATTCAGACACATAATATAAACATTGACGATGCCGTTTATGCTCATAAACTTTCATCACATGTGGATGTGTCAGCCGTTTTCCTATCCATTCTTCGTGAAGAAATAAATCAATATAGGCGGGATCTTCTTCAAAATTAAGCGAAGGGGTTTTAAGGACAACTTTTTTATTTGTATCTTGATCTACTGCAATATATAATTGAACGTGACTGCTGGCATATAATTCACGCAAAATATTATAACCATCTAATTGCATCCCAGCTGATAATGGGGGCGGGAAAGGTAATTCAGTTAATTTTTTATAAACAGTATGGGCATCTGGATTGGCTAAGCTGTCCACCCGTATAATTTGGCAGGTTAAATTATCTGGACTATTATTAGCATAAGCGTTATCAGTAATCAGTTGACATGCTTTATTTAAATCTGATGTATTATTATAAAGATAATCAGCAATCTCTTTATCAGTAAGATATTCATGTACACCGTCTGTAGAAAAAAGAAAATAGTCTCCTTCATTCACACTGATACTGCGATAATCTATTTCAATATTCAGTTCAATCCCCATCGCTCGGGATAGATATTCTTTGTCTTCAGAGACTTGAATACGATGATCTTGTGTTAAGCATTCAATTTCTTTATTATGCAAACGATAAATGCGGGTATCCCCAAGATGAAAGATATGACCTGTCGTTGATTTAATGACTAAGATACTTAATGTGGTCACTAATCCTTTATTAGTACCATAAATATGGTATCCCTGCCCATACAACCAACGATTAAGTGCGGTGAGGATTTTTTGTCCTGCTGTTTTAACGGACCAAGATTCGGGCGTGCTATAGTAATCACTTAAAAAACATTTGACACTGTAATCGCTGGCTTTTCCCCCATCTTCACTGCTACTCACCCCATCTGCAATAACAGCCACTGCTCCCTTACTTGTTAATAAGGGTTCTTCTGGTGTTAAAACTCCAAAAGAATCTTGATTTTTCGCTTTACGACCTGTTTGTGAATAGTGACCGACAGACAGTGAAAGTGTATTTGACATGATAACCCCTCATATAATGGTATTATAAAGTGGCGGTGTTGAATTAAAATAGATATGAAAATATGTATTATAGCATTGTATGGATAAAAAAAAAGCCAAGAGAGCACGCTCTTGGCTTTTTTCTATTGAGTCACTTAACTTACGTCAATCATTTGTACTGTGCCATCTGGCAATACTTCAGCCATTTGTCCTTTGGGATTTTCAAAGAAGAGTGCAATAATTACCATCACTACTAATGCAGTCGCTCCAATAATGAGGAAAAATGTTGATGTATCATAAAAAGTAAACAGTGTTAAGAATGTCACCGCACCCACATTACCAAATGCGCCTGTCATCCCTGCAATTTGACCTGTCATACGACGTTTAATCAAAGGAACTACAGAAAATACTGCGCCTTCACCGCCCATGACAAAGAATGAACAGAACATGGTGACTGCAATGGCAGCTGGAATCCACCATTCTGCGGTGATGAGACTCATTAAGAAATAACCAATGGATAAGCCACCCAAAAGAATAATCAAGGCTTGTTTACGTCCAAAAGTATCACTAAAGAATCCGCCCACAGGACGTGCGATCAAATTCACAAAGGCAAAACTTGATGCAATTAAACTTGCAGTTGCAATAGACATTCCAGTAGATAACTCTTGTGGATTGTACATTTGATAGTAAAAGAGTGGCAACATGGACACAACTGCTAATTCTGAACCGAAAGTACAAAAATAAGACAAGTTTAATATCGCAACTTGTTTAAATTTATAACGGTGAATTTCGGGGACAGGTTCTGTAAAGATATGTTTATTAATCCGATAAACATGATAAGCTTGATACATGTAAACAACGAATAAGAAAGTATAAATCATATAAGTTGTTGTTTCTGCAAGCAAAGGTATTTTAGACCCATCAGATGATGCATCAATTAAGCCTAATTTCCAAGTAAGCACTGCTAAAGCAAGATACAAAGGAATATTCATGACCAAATACAGTACAAAGTCACCCGGACTGGTTACTTCCATTGCACCCGTTTTGTTAGGCTTAAAGTATGTTGATCCTTTAGGGGTATCTCTGACAGCGGCATAAAAAATGAAGGAATAGATGATAGCTACGACACCACTAATGCCTAAGGTATAACGCCATACTTCATCAGGACCTAACTCAAAAATATTCATAAAGATAACAGCGACTGTGGGTAATGTGATGGCTGCACCTGCTGATCCGAAATTACCCCATCCCCCATAAATGCCTTCTGCAAGCCCTAATTGTTTATGTGGAAACCACTCACTAATCATGCGAATGCCGATCACAAAACCTGCCCCTACAAATCCTAACAAAAAGCGCATCATGGCCATTTGTTGAAAACTATCTGTCATCGCAAACAGGATACATAACACACCTGAAATAGATAAGAGTACTGAATACAGAATACGAGGCCCTAATTTATCTACCAACATTCCAACAGCAACGCGTGCGGGAATCGTTAACGATACATTAAGAATCATCAATACTTTTATTTGTTCAGATGTTAAACCTAATGCATCTTTAATATAAACCATTAATGGGGCTGCGTTAAACCAAATATAAAAAGAGAGGAAAAACGCAAACCACGTAAAATGTAATGTCCGAATTCTTTCGGATTTCAGATCAAACAAATTAATGTTATCTGACATAATCTATACACCTTTGTTAAAAAAATTAATGTATCAAATTTGTTTATTTAATCAGTCTTAAGAACATTGTGGGTTTTAATAGCAATTCACACAATGTCAGCGCGTATATTATCAATATCTTAAAAAAAATGCAAGGTTTTTGATAATGATTTATGCTTATTGTTATTTATATAAATGGAAAAATAGCTCATTATGTCACTAAATCGTCGTCAATTCATACACTTAATGGCAATGGCTGGTTTTTTGCCAAAGACACTGTTTGCTAAAAATAATGCCCATTTTTATGATGTGCCAACATTTGGTCAGGTGCGTTTATTACATATTACAGATTGCCATGCACAATTATTACCCGTATATTATCGCGAGCCTCATGTTAATTTAGGCTTGGGTGTTCGAAAAGGACACGTTCCCCATTTGGTGGGAGAACAATTATTAAAACATTTTGGTATTACGCACGTACGTGATAAACATGCTTTTACACATCTCAATTATGTCGAATATGCTCAAAAATACGGTAAAATAGGTGGATTTGCACATTTGGCGACCTTGATCAAAAACTTACGTTCAAATTATGGGGCTGATAAAACCTTGTTATTAGATGGGGGAGATACTTGGCAAGGATCAGGTACCGCTTATTGGACACGGGGACAGGATATGGTGGGAGCTACTAATTTATTAGGTGTGGATGTGATGACAGGGCATTGGGAATTTACATATCACGCTGAGGAAATATTAGCTAATATTAAAAAGTTCACGGGTGAATTTGTGGCCCAAAATATTTTTGTCAAAGAAGAAGCCTTATTTGACGGTGCACCTTCTTATGATGAGGATAGTGGGTTAGCATTTAAACCTTATACCATGCGTACATTAAAAGGTGTACGGGTGGCGATCATTGGACAAGCTTTTCCCTATACACCCATCGCAAATCCTGCCCGTTTTATTCCTGATTGGAGATTTGGTATTCGAGAACGTGAGTTGCAAGCTTTAGTGAATCGTATTCATCTGCAAGAAAAACCAGCGGTAGTGGTGTTATTATCTCATAATGGGATAGATGTTGATTTAAAAATGGCCTCGAGAATCAGTGGGTTAGATGTAATTTTAGGAGGACATACGCATGATGGCGTGCCACGTCCCACTCATGTTAAAAATAGGGGGGGGGTGACTTTAGTGTGTAATGCAGGCTCTAATGGGAAATTTGTGGGTGTATTGGATTTTGAGGTGAAAAATGGGCATGTGACAGATTATCGGTATCATTTATTGCCTGTTTTTTCCAATATGATTGCTGCTGATCAAGACATGCAAGCTTATATTGATCGCGTTCGTGCACCTTATTTAAATAAATTAAATGAAACCTTAGCTGTTGCTGATCAGTTGTTATATCGACGGGGTAATTTTAATGGGACTTTTGATCAAGTAATTTGTGATGCGTTACGGATACAAGGGGATGCTCAAATTTCCCTTTCTCCGGGTTTTCGTTGGGGTACTACCCTATTACCAGGGCAGAATATTACATTTGAAGAGGTGTTAAATCAAACATGTATTACCTATCCTGAAACCTATGTACGTGAGATTAAGGGACAGGATTTTAAGAATATTTTAGAAGATGTGTCTGATAATTTGTTTAATCCTGATGCTTATTTGCAACAAGGCGGTGATATGGTGCGTGTAGGTGGTTTGAATTATGTGTGTGATCCGCTGGCTACTATGGGTAATCGGATCAGTCAAATGACTTTAGATAATGGTACGTCTATCAATATGAAAAAATCATATAAAGTAGCTGGATGGGCGACTGTGGGTAGCCAATCAACAGGAGCTCCTATATGGGATGTGGTTGCTGATTATTTACGGGAACAGAAAGTGGTACATCTTAATAAAATCAATACACCGAAATTACTCAATGTTGATAATAATCCAGGGAAAGCTTATTAAAAATCCATAAGAAATGCCTCCAACGCCCTTTCCTTCACATCTTCCTTAACAATTGGAAACGTGCTTAAAATATACTTAAATTCATCAACCGTCAAACCATACAAGTGGGCTACCAATGCATCTAATTCAGCACGTATCGTCTCCTGATTTTCAGGAATGCTCATACCCGCTTTGATGCCCACTTCTTTGGCTAAATCATCAAATTCTGGAGCGGTGCACATGAGTTTGGCAGCACGTGTGATGATATTTTTGTCGGTGATGCGAGGGATGGGAAGTTGGTAAATATAAAATATATTAAGATTTGCAGTTACTTTTTGACGCAAAAAATAATCAAGTACAAAACTATTTAAAAT
>DAOVZS010000154.1 GCA_030635005.1 Thiomargarita sp.
AATTAACACACTAATTTTGTGGTTAAAATCGAGTCCCCCTGGCATGCTTTATGCATAAAATCAAGTCATTGATTATAAATAAGTTTTTACACCTATTTTTTCAAAGAACTCGAAATTTGAGGAAAGTCGAAAAACTGCGCACCCTCTTGATTTCAAAAGAAAAATTTTTTACCTCTTACATTAGAGATGTCATTGAAGTGTTTTTTCTTCAATTACATTGGGTCTTGAATCTGACTAAGATTAGAACATAAATCAAGATCTATTGTCAAGCATTTTAAGATATATTTTTTCTTTAATATACCATTTTTATCGCTAATCTATTGATTAATAATTATTTTTATTTTTTATAACAGGGGAATTTTGATGATAATAGGTGTTTATGAAGGATTATGGCTTATCAAGATAACAAAAATGGATGTCTTGTTTTGCAGTACTTAATTGATTATCATATAAACCATTCAATTCAGCACTCATTCTGCGTATCTTTGCTGTATTACGCAAGATAACACACAAAATAGCAATATCAAATTTTCCACAGTAAGCCAACAAATGAGGACAATCATCATGCCATCATTGTTACAAACATTATTCAGTACTGTATTAGAACCCCCAATCCTAGAAAAAATGGGAGACAAGGAACTGCTTTTTATTAAAACAGCCTTCAATACCACACAAATAATCGACGCCTATCAAAATAGCTATCGTTATGCCTTACTCACGATGAAAATTGGATTATTAGCCCCTGAAGAGGTGAGCACGCATGAATTTGTAGAAACATTTGAACAACATTATGTCCATCCTTTTGCAAAACAGTCTCATTTATCAAAGGATGATATGCACTCTTTTCGAGCCCAAACAATTGAATCACTTAAAGAATTTGAAGAATATACTACTGATATTCTGCCCCTTGAAGACATCACCGATGATGATTTTCTAGCACTATTTACAAATCCTGATCCTAAAAACATCACAGATTTATTGATAACACAAATGCAGACAGTGACCACAATAGATCCCATTTTAATTGATTTTCTGCGTTATGATGGGCAATTAGGCGACAGTGTGTTATTTTTTTTTAGATCCCTTATTCAACAAAGTGATCATTTTGAACATATACACACCACGTTACAACAAGAGCAATTAAAACAAGCCCATAATCGCCATAATTATGTAAGACGTTTTAAACACCGCTTTCATATGCGTTTAGAAGATATTGTAGATTGGCATAAAAATATCGTCTCAATCGAAAATCCTGAATGGGTTCACATCACCGCATTCATGGCGTGTCAAAACTTATCCTCACACATAAAAGGGCATGATCAGTTAATGCCGCGTCATCAGCAGATCATTAGACAGTGGGCAGAACAGCTCAAACCGCATAATATTGTCGCCAGCGCCTTATACGCCATTGGAGAATATACACAATCTGAAGTCATTTTACAGAAAATCCTTGAAAAAACACAAGATTCCAATGAAAAAGCATTGGCTTCCTATAATCTTTTTCACGTCATCTTACAGCGTCATGATCATGCAGGCGCCTTGAAAGCCTTACAAACAGCCATTGCGATTAATCCCCAACGTTATGCCTTACATGATATCAAAAAATATCCACTTGACACATTATTAGGCGCAGGCAGTGTAGGGTGTGTATTTTTATGTCACAATAATAATGCCTTGATTAATGCAGAATGGGTAATTGTCAAATGCTTGTGGGAAACCTTATTAGAAGATATCCCCAAAAATAAAGATATTTTAGACTCAGGGGCGATTGAAAATAGGGCTTTTATCGTCACCAAATATATATCAGGGGCTATCGATGGAGAAGCGTGGTTAGAAAAAAATGGACCTATGACGGTTAAAACAGCCTTATCAGTGGGATTAGACATTGCATATTCCTTGCAAGGTGCCCATGAAGAACATCTCTATCATTCAAATCTCAAACCCGCAAATATCTTATTCACACAATTAGATAATGCCATTTATGTCAAAGTCATTGATTTTGGATTTGCGACACAAAACCCTCATAATCCCTATCAATCGCCAGAACACACCCCCTCAAATATCAAAAGTGACTTATTTGCCTTTGCAATCACCCTCTATCGTTTAATCACAGGTAAAGCTGCCTACCCCGTATTAGAACGATATTTACCGAAAGTGTCAGAATTACGCGAACTGTTAGCAGATTGTATGGAAGCAAACCCCAATAATCGTCCTGATTCTGCACAATACCTGATTAATCGTTTAACGCATTTACTAGAAGGGGATCAAGAAAGAATTGCAGTTCAAGAAGACAAAATGGAATGTGATAAAAAAGCCTGGGAAATAGCCTGTCAAGAAAATACGGTTGAAGCGTATCAAAACTATCTCAATGGAGAGACGCTTAAACGATATAGCGGTGTCGCAAAAACAAGACGCCAGAAAAAAGAATCTGAGAATCAAGCAGATGAACGTGCTTGGCATATTGCATGCGAAGATGATAACCTTAAATCGTATCAAACCTATTTAAATGGAAATACAGTTCAAAAATATGCAAAAGCAGCACAAGAAATACTGCACCCCCTGAAAACGAAACAAGATCACGCTATTTGGCAAGAAGTCATACAACAAGACACGATTCAAGCATACCAACACTATTTAGCTGATCCCACACTCACACAATATCGCATTAAAGCCAAAACACGTTTACACGCTTTATCCGCAGAATACCGCTACATTATCAATGGAGATGGCACGGTGACAGACAATAAAACGGGATTAATATGGCTGAGAGATGTGAGTTGTTTAGGGAAATTAACGTGGACATCAGCCATGGAACAAGTGGCGGCTTTAGCAGACGGACAATATGAACTCACCGATCATTCAAAAGCAGGCGACTGGCGTTTACCCGCTAAAAATGAATTAAAGAAACTTGTCGACAAACGATATGACAATCCAGTCATTTCTAACGCCACAGGCACCGATAAATGGACAGAAGGGGATGCTTTTAAAAACGTGATCTCATCTTATGTTTGGACGTCAACCACAAACGCCAACCATACCAGCGGTGCTTGGTATATCAATCTTAAATATGGCTATTTTAATGCGAATGTCAAAACGCTGAAAAATTGTATTTGGGCAGTAAGGGATTAATATCACTCACTTGACAATTCTCTTATAAACGGCTAAACTAAATATTGTTTTATAGAGGGTTCTAAAATCATGTGGATACGATTGGGATTCATTATATTAATCATTATTATTATTGTGTTACTCGCACGCAGTAATAAAATAAAATCTGCTATCACAGTCATCGCGGGTGTGATTATTGCCATTTATATCGCACTGATTGTGAGTGGCGGACTGCATCAATGGCACAAAGAGAAACAACAAACACCGTCACAACACAGTGTGACCTCTTTTATACAGGAAATAAATCCTGAATTACATCATAAATTTGAAAAAATTCAAACAGAAATTAAACGCGCCAATACTAAAATTCAACAATTACATGACTTAAAACAGGCTTTTCCAAATCAAAGTCAGATGATTGAACAAAAAATTTATCAGTGGATTATTTTGAGAGAACAATTAATTCAAGTCTCAAAAGACATTGTGCAAAGAGTCGAAAAAGCCTATGTCGTCTATAAAATTGATGAAATACAAGGAAAAAATAAATTTAGTATTCTCTCAAAAGATCTTTTAAAAGAAGCCAATGCTGTTTTGACTAATGCAGAATTAACCAAAACAACCATAGAGGCACAGTTGTATGAATAAGCATATTTTTATATTGTTTGTACTGATATTCATAGGCTGTGATCATGAAAATACTGTGGAACCGGTGACTTTATTTGTCAATGACATCAATCCTGAACTCTATCGCACCATGATCCAAATGAATCAGGAAAGAGTATTGGTAGAAAATAAAATTATACGTTTAAGTGAATTAAAAGACAGGTATCCCAATCAACGTCAAATGATTAATCGATCACTCGATCAATGGCGTCCTCTTTTGAAAAATTTAAATGAAACGGTCACCCATACCAATAATCAAGTGGAGGATGCGTATGTAGCGTATAAGATTAACGAGATACAAGGCAGAAATCAATTTAGCCTGATTTCAAAAACACTGTTAAAAGATGCACATGCTGTTTTAGCAAAAGCAGCCATTATTAAATCAACTATTGAGAACGCACTTCATGAAAATTAATTTAAAATTGTTATTATTACCCTTTATCCTACTGATGCCGTTGGGCTGTGGAGAAGATGGCAACGCCACTGTTGATGTACTCAAAGATCGTATGAACAAGCGGATTCAAGGCTGGGTGGGTAAAGGGGATATTGTGATTAAAAAATACGATAACAAAATCAATACCACCAAAAGAAATCTCATCAAAGTCAAAGTATCACATGAGACCTTCAAACGGAAATTAGCCAGTAGACAATACGCATTGGCTAAAATGGAAAAAGAAGGTGCGGATGAACAAAAAATCCTGATTTTGAAAGAAATGATTCAACAAATGGAAAGCTTTCTATTGCAAATTACGGAAGCCGAAGAAAAATTGAGAAATGCACTTCGGACGCTTATTGATAATCGTGATTTAGTCAAACTCAAAGTAGCTGCCTTAGAAGCCCAACAAGACATGCTCAAAGCCTTACAAGGTATTCAAGAATATACCAATATTGAAGGTGAAGTTGATCAAATGGGACTAGGTATGGACAGTACCCTCAATCAAATGCAAAAAGACATTGATACGATTGAAGCTGAAATAGAAGTTGGACAGCTCTTTCAAGGTGAAAATATGTCTGATTAAGTTTTTCAGTCTCACATTTTGTCAACATCATACGTATGATGTTGACTTAGCGGATTGTAACAAAAGGAATACAGAATGACTCACACAACAGAAATGGCAGAGCATCATCACTGTATGCTGAATCGCCGACAATTTCTGCTTTATAGCAGTGCAGCCAGCACCGCATCCGTCTCCACCCTCACCCTCTTCCCCGGGACGACATACGCCCAAAAAGCACGTGTGGTCACATATCCCCGTAAATTGATTACCCAACTCAGCGCTTTAAAAAATCATCAGCCTATTAATTTCAACTATCCAGATGACGGTAAAAATTCAGGGGCGATGCTTGTAAAAATGGGCAATGTCACAGCAGGCGGTGGTATTGGCACACAACGCGACATTGTGGCCTTTAACTACTTATG
>DAOVZS010000121.1 GCA_030635005.1 Thiomargarita sp.
AAAGGCAAAATATCACCATTATGTTGATTTTCTAACTCTTTTAACTGTGCCTTAGCCTCTTTTTTATCTTTTTTCGTTTCAGAATTTTCTTTGACATCAATCGCATTCTGCATCATCACAGCATTTTCTTTTGAAATAGCCCCCTCTGCCACTGCGACAATACTAAAATTTTGACCATGACGGCTGCGTTGACGAATAGCATCAGCCACGACTTCAATATCATAAGGCATTTCAGGAATCAAAATAACATTCGCCCCGCCTGCAATACCTGAACCTAAAGCTAACCATCCTGTATTATGTCCCATAATACCCACAATAACAATTCTGTGATGGCTATGTGCGGTGCTATGTAACCGATCAATCGCTTCAGTCGCAATCCCCAAAGCGGTGTCAAAACCAAGAGTGGTATCTGTCATCGCCAAATCGTTATCAATTGTTTTGGGCAGTGTGATGATATTCAAGCCTTTTTGTTGTAAACGATAAGCATTTTTATGCGTGCCACCTCCGCCTAAACAGACTAAAACATCTAAATGATTTTTGTGATAGGTATCCACGATCGTATCCGTCATATCTAATATCTTACCCCCCACTAACATACGATGTGGTTTATCACGGCTGGTCCCTAATAAAGTCCCACCCACCGTCAAAATACCAGACAGCGCTGTATCATCCAAGCGTATTGTTCTGTTTTCTGCTAACCCCCTAAAACCATCCAAAAAACCAACCACCTCCATCCCATAAGAAGTCAGTGCAGTTTTGCCAATAGCTCGAATAGCTGCATTTAAACCGGGACTATCACCGCCTGCTGTTAAGATACCAATAGATTTTGCCATTATTTTAAATACTCTTTAAGTTGCGAGTTATCAGTTATTATTTGTCGAGAGACACGAATTCACTGTTTAATCACTTTTTGATAAGCGATATACAAGCCCATGACTTTTCGGACGTAATTTTGTGTTTCTTTATAGGGCGGAATTTTATTGCCATAGCGTTTTACAGCAGTGATGCCTGCATTATAAGCTGCTAATGCTAATTCGAGATTATTATTAAATGTTTTTAATAAACTAAATATCAATTGTGCCCCCCCAGAAATATTAGAAGCGGCATGAGTCGGATCGGTGACACCATAATGTGCGGCTATTTGAGGCATTAATTGCATTAACCCCGCTGCACCTTTAGGAGAGCGTGCCTTAGGATTATAAGCCGATTCTACTTGGATAATCGCATGTAACAAAGCCGCCTCTACACCGACACGTGTTGACACCTTGTGTATTAAAGTTTGATACTGTTTAAATTTTTTATTGATAGGGGGCACCTTTGAAAAAGATGATACACTGGTAGTCTCTAAAGAGACTAATTTATAATGAGATCCTTGGGGTTGATTGGTGAGATGGATAACCCCATCGGAATCTATAAATTTATAAATTTTTCCACTATGTGTCTTATTTGAATAAGAAGATATTTCTATACTTTTTTGGCGCTTTTTGGGGGAGATGTTGGTATAAATTTTTACACCATGAATATCAATATAACTATAAATCTTATTATCCTTAGCGATAATAGGACTGGTTAACAACATTATCATTAAGATGTAAATTTTTTTCATAAGGTATCAGTTATTAGTTAACGACTACTCAATGCAACTTTAATATTAAAAAAAATATATTATGTTTACCTTTATTCATAATGCTGTGAGTCGATTTACTAAACTTGAAACAGCAGGTGGTATTTTATTAGTTATAGGCACAATATTGGCTTTGTTGATGAGTAATTCATCTTGGGAGCATGTTTATACTACACTAATACACACCTCTCTTTCAATTCCAGGCCAGAATATTACAATTGCATCCTTAGAATTTTGGATTAATGATGGTTTAATGGCCCTCTTTTTTTTACTGATTGGGCTTGAATTAAAACGTGAAATGCTTGAAGGGGAATTAGCACATTTTTCACAAATCATCTTACCTACCATTGCAGCAGTAGGAGGGATGCTTGTGCCAGCACTTATTTATATCATGTTCAATTGGGATAATGCAAATACCATACATGGATGGGCTATTCCATCTGCAACAGATATTGCTTTTTCATTAGGCGTTTTGGCATTACTGGGCAGTCGTGTCCCCTTATCCTTAAAAATTTTTCTCATGGCTTTAGCCATCATTGATGATTTAGGGGCTATTCTCATTATTGCCTTTGTGTATTCAGGACATGAATTACATCTTACCTATTTAACGTTTGCTGCAGCGATCTTAACGATACCTGGCATATTATTATATTGGAAAGGGATCACAAGTCTTAAATTATACCTTCTTTTAGGTGTTGTTTTATGGTTTTGTGTTCTGCAATCGGGTATACATGCGACCATCGCAGGGGTTGCCCTTGCATTTTTTATTCCCAATGTCAAAGACAGTCAGGGTCATAGCCCCTTACATCAGCTTGAAAAAGCCTTACATCCTTGGGTGACTTATGGCATTTTACCCATTTTTGCCTTTGCGAATGCCGGCGTATCTTTTGAAGGGATGTCCTTAAATATTTTGCTAGAACCCGTCCCGTTAGGGATTATACTGGGCTTGTTTTTAGGCAAACAAGTGGGTGTGTTAGGATTTACATGGATAACAATCAAATTAGGATTCGCAGAACTCCCCGATCGCGCGACGTGGATGACACTTTATGGCATTTCTATTTTGTGTGGCATTGGTTTTACCATGAGTTTATTTATAGGATCATTGGCATTTACAGATCCTGCATATGTAAATGAAGTACGTCTTGCAGTTTTGCTTGCATCATTTATGGCAGCTATTCTGGGATATTTGATTTTGTTCATGGCTACGACAAAACCCAAAGTAACTGAAAAAGAGCTATTTTAAAAGAAATCTAAAACAGGCAAGATATTATGTCCAAACACCTTGGCATCGTCATGGATCCTATTGATCAGATCAATATCTCTAAAGACAGTAGTTTTGCCATGCTACTCGCAGCACAAGCACGCGGCTGGATCTTATGGTATATGGAATTAAGTGATTTATGTTCGTATGACGGGCAAGCTTATGCCAGCATGCGTTCTTTAGAAGTTCGTGATGATCCTAAAAATTGGTTTTCATTGGGCGTTGTCAAAAATAAACCTTTAAAACATTTATCCATCATTTTAATGCGTAAAGATCCCCCGTTTGATCTAGAATATATTATTGCAACATACTTACTAGAACAAGCGGAATCCGAGGGAGTTTTTGTCGTCAACAAACCCCAAAGCCTTCGGGATGCCAATGAAAAACTATACACCGCTTGGTTTCCATCATGCTGTGCACCGACACTGGTTGCACGCCGGGCCTCCCGTTTGCGAGAGTTTTTACGAGAACAAGGTGATATTATTCTTAAACCCTTAGATGGTATGGGGGGGAAATCTATTTTTCGGGTGATCGAAGGCGATGTGAATGCTTCTGTCATTATTGAAACCATGACAGATTATGAAAATCGTTTTGTCATGGCACAACGCTTTATCCCTGAGATTGCTAGGGGCGATAAGCGTATCTTATTGATTAATGGTGATCCTATTCCTTATGCATTAGCACGGATTCCTGCGCAAGGGGAAACGCGTGGTAATTTAGCAGCAGGGGGGCGTGGTGAAGGGGTATCGCTCAGTATGCGTGATAAATGGATTTGTAGCAAAGTAGGCCCTGTTTTACGAAAAAAAGGCTTAATGTTTGTGGGAATAGATGTCATTGGAGATTATTTAACTGAAATTAATGTGACGAGCCCGACTTGTATCCGCGAATTAGACAAAATGTATGGATTGGATATTGCCAGACAATTGATGTCAGCGATTAATTATCAACTATTGATTATTAAAGACGAACAGCATCAACAACAAAGAGAAATAGAATGAGTACTACTTATGATGCTGCTGATATAGAAGTCTTAACAGGGCTAGATCCTGTACGGAAACGTCCGGGGATGTATACTGATACCACGCGTCCAAATCATTTAGCACAAGAGGTTATTGATAATAGTGTTGATGAAGCGATTGCCAAACATGCCAACCAGATTGATGTGGTATTACATAGTGATAACTCACTCAGTGTACGTGATAATGGGCGTGGAATGCCCGTTGATCTTCATCCTGAAGAAGGCGTCAGTGGAGTAGAAGTGATTTTAACACGTTTGCATGCGGGGGGTAAATTTTCTAAAAAAACCTATCAATTTTCAGGCGGTTTGCATGGGGTAGGGGTTTCTGTTGTCAATGCACTCTCCAGTCATTTAGAAATTACCATTAAACGCAATAGTAAGTTATATCAAATGTCTTTTGCAAATGGCGATAAAACCTCAGAACTGGAAGAAGTGGGCAAAGTGGGTAAACGTAACACAGGGACAACAGTACGATTTTGGCCTAATCCAGATTATTTTGACTCTCCCCGTTTTTTACTCTCGCGTTTAATACATGTGCTACGGGCTAAAGCGGTCTTATGTGCCGGTTTAACGGTGACTTTTGAAGATGAAAATACAAAAGAAAAATTAAAATGGCATTATCAAAAAGGATTAACCACTTATTTGCTTGACAATTTAGGGGATGTAGACAGTTTACCCGATATGCCCTTGATAGGAGATTTTGAAGATACAACAGAAGCCGTCGATTATGCTTTAATGTGGATTCCAGAAGGCGAATTCTTAACAGAAAGCTATGTCAACTTAATTCCCACAACTCAAGGCGGGACTCATGTTAATGGTTTACGCACTGGATTATTAGACGCTTTACGTGAATTTTGTGATTATCGTAATTTACTCCCGCGTGGCATAAAATTAGCGCCTGAAGATGTTTGGGAACGATGCACTTATATTTTATCAGTCAAATTAGAAGAACCGCAATTTTCGGGGCAAACGAAAGAACGCCTGTCCTCACGAACCTGTGCCACATTTGTATCTGGCGTTGTGCGTGATGCTTTTTCGCTTTGGCTCAATCAACATGTAGAATTGGGTGAGAAAATTGCTGAATTGGCCATTAATCATGCTCAAAAACGTCTCCGTGCTGAAAAGAAAGTAGTCCGTAAAAAAGCAGTCAATGGTCCTGCATTACCGGGTAAACTCGCAGATTGTTCAAACCAAGATTTTAATCAAACAGAATTATTTTTAGTAGAAGGGGATAGTGCGGGGGGATCTTGTCGCCAAGCACGTGATCGCACCTTTCAAGCAGTGATGCCTTTACGGGGTAAAATTTTAAACACTTGGGAAGTGGATACCAATCAAGTATTGGCCTCTCAAGAAGTACATGATATTGCTGTCGCACTAGGTATCGATCCCGGTGCTGATAATATTGATGGCTTACGTTATGGCAAAGTGTGCGTACTGGCAGATGCAGACTCTGATGGTGCACATATTGCCACCTTATTATGTGCCTTATTTGTCAAACATTTCCGTCTTCTTGTTGAAAAGGGACATGTCTATATTGCCACGCCCCCTTTGTATCGTATTGATATTGGAAATACAGTCTATTATGCTTTAAATGAACATGAAAAACAGAGCATTTTAAATCGTATCACCGCAGAGAAAAAACGGGGTAAAGTTAATGTGCAACGTTTTAAAGGTTTGGGAGAAATGAATCCCTTACAATTACGTGAAACGACAATGGCGAAAAAAACACGACGCTTAATTCAATTAAACTTAGATGAGCCTGAAGAAACAGACAGCATGATGAATATGTTATTAATGAAAAAACGGGCACATGATCGTAAAATCTGGTTAGAAAATAAAGGTAATTTGGCAGCGGTATAATCTTATGAGAGAAATATTACAAAATTGGCATCCTAAATTAACAGCAGAATTTGAACAAGAATACGCTCAAAAACTGGACGCATTTATCACGCGCGAGCTCAATACACAGACGGTGTATCCGCCCAAAGAGCTTATTTTCAACGCTTTTGACAAATGTTCGTTTGAAAATTTGAAAGTAGTGATTATTGGACAAGATCCCTATCATGGGGCACATCAAGCCAATGGCTTGTGTTTTTCCGTCAATGACGGGATTAAAATTCCCCCCTCATTGCGAAATATTTTCAAAGAAGTTCAAATAGATTTGGGAAGAGAAATACCGACATCGGGTAATTTAGAACGATGGGCAGAACAAGGGGTTTTATTATTAAACACTATTTTGACAGTCAGAGCGAATCAAGCTGCGTCACATCGTCAACAAGGCTGGGAAATTCTGACAGATGTGATTATTCGTTTAATTTCTGATGAAAAAAAGCAGGTGGTTTTTTTACTGTGGGGAAAATATGCCCAAGAAAAAAGGAAAATTATTGATAATAAAAAACATTTGATATTAAAATCAGCCCATCCTTCCCCATTTTCAGCAAAGAAATTCTTCTG
>DAOVZS010000212.1 GCA_030635005.1 Thiomargarita sp.
GACTAAAACATCAGCGCAATCCACACCAATATAATGTTTACTTTGATAAATAACAGAGCCAAATACAGCTGGTACGTTATAAAAAGATTTGAGATAACCCAAATAATCGTCTCCATCTCTTATTGAGACGCGAAATACTTTGCGGGATAATCCCATTTTAGTTGTTTTTTCCAATCCGGCAGATTGTTGAATATTTCCATTTCTTTCCACTTCTACCTGAAACCAGAAACTACCGACATCAGTATGATATAACATCGAAACGACAGCATTTTGTTGAAAACTGCTCACAACTTGTTCATCAGATGTAAACGGTTGTATGTTCCATTGATCACGAAAATGACTGAGTTCTTTTCGTTCATATTTGATGGTATCAAGCCCAATCCATTGATATGGCTTATCATCCCCAAAATGACCTGCATTTTTATGAAATGTAGACAAATCGGGAAAGATTTGATACCAACGAATGCTGGCACCAGAAACATTTTTCACTCTTAAAGCAATCTGTTGCCCTTTTAAAGGGGATATCGCAGTATTGGTTTTCCACGTTCCATTATCAATACTAGATTCAATAACCAAAGCAGTCACACTACTATTAACTATTAAAAATAATAACCCTGTCAATAATTTTAAAAACATTCACGACTCCTTGTGATTGATCAAAAGTGATAAACATCATAATTGAAATGTTCAGCATTTGCAATCTGTTTTGAATGAATAATCATAAACTTAACGTTTAATATCATGTGTTTTTAACATATTACCTTTTTCTTTAAAAAAACGATAACGTGTTCTTCCAGCTTTACGTGCAATCGGCGTATCATCAACAATATCAGCAATCCGCTTAAATTCTTTAAAAAAAGAGGGCACATTGGGAGTAAGATTAATTAACACATCCATACCTTGACACAGCTGTTCAGTATAACCAATCTGTATCGGTGCATTTGAGGAGACATCGGGATAAATATCATGGGGCAAGAAACTGTCATCTTTAATCGTCCATAACATGATATCAAAATGTCGTGCAACTGCAATAGATTCAGTATGAATGTAAATACGATACCCTTGATGCCAAGCTTTGTCAATTAATTGACAGGCCAATAAATCTTTTTCTTGGCGAGAGTGTGTATGTAATATATAAAAATCAATGGGATGCATTATATTATTTTTTATATTCTAATGCATTGAGCTCTTTGATAACGGTCTGACTCTGTTCAATAAGATATTGTGTTAATAAAGGGACGGGACGTCCTGTTGCCCCTTTTTCTTTTTTATCTGATAACCAGGCTGTGCCAGCAATGTCTAAATGTGCCCACCGATATTTTCTAGTAAAACGTGATAGAAAACAGGCCGCTGTAATAGTCCCCGCTTCTCGTCCCCCAATATTTGCTAAATCAGCGAAACGACTGTCAATTTGTTCTTGATATTCATCCCATAAAGGCAATTCCCACGCCTGATCACCACTGAATTTACCGGCATTAATTAAATCATTCGTGAGTGGATTATGATTACTGAGTAATCCATGTGCATGTTTACCTAAAGCGATGACGCATGCCCCTGTTAATGTGGCAATATCAATCACTGCAGCAGGTTTATAGCGTTCTGCATAAGTGAGCGCATCACTTAAAATAAGTCTCCCTTCCGCATCTGTATTCAGAATTTCAATCGTTTGTCCAGATAAACTCGTAACAATATCACCGGGTTTAACGGCTTTTCCCCCCGGTAAATTTTCAACAGCGGGTATAATCCCGACAATATTGATAGGTAATTGCAATTCAGCTGCTGCTGATATTGTACCCAGTACGGCCGCTGCACCACTCATATCAAACTTCATCTCATCCATATCTTTGGCTGGTTTGAGAGAAAGTCCTCCAGAATCAAAGGTAACGCCTTTGCCTACAAGGACAAAAGGGGCATCCTTGGTTGGGCTTGCCTGATATTCTAAAATAATTAAACGAGGTGCTTGAATACTGCCCTTAGAAACTGCCAATAATGCATTTAAACCTTGTTTTTCTAAATGCTTTTCTAATAGCACTTTACAAGAAAGGTTCTCATGCAAACTACATAATATTTTGGCCTGATCAGCTAAATATGTAGGCGTACATATGTTAGGGGGTAAATTGCCTAAATCTTTTGCTAATTTTACCCCTTCAGAAATCTTTTGAGCTTCACGATTTGCTTGTTCAGCCAAACCTAATTCACGACGTGAGGTGACACTAAATACAATTTTACGCAGATGGCGACGCGTATTTTGTTTGATTGTTTTAAGTTGATCAAAAACATATAAGGCTGCATGTGCCATCTCAATAGCTTGTCGAATGCGCCAAGCTGTACCACGACTACGCACGTTTAATTCTGTTAAATAACAAACTGCTTCTAAAGATCCTGTTTCTTGCAATATACGTATCGCGGAACTAATAATATTACGATATTGCATATCTCCTAATTCACGTTCTCGTCCACAACCTATTAATAAAACACGATCAGCTAAAGTACCGGGTACATTATGTAATAATAAACTTTGACCTGGAAATCCTTCTAAATCTCCTCTGCGTAATATAGAGCTGAGATAGCCATCACTCACTTTATCAATACGTTTCGCAATTTCTGATAAACGACGAGGTTCATAAATACCCAGAATAATACATGCTGTTCGTTGTTTTTCAGGATGACCGCTTTTTATATTAAATTCCATTATTTATTTCCAATCTATGTCCACTTTCAAATTTTATACCCTAAATATTAATAATAGCACATTATCATCATGCTAGAACAAAATAGATTATAATCATTTATTATCTCAATAAAAAACAAGGGAGTATTTATTTTTGATTATTACCCGTTATTTATTTCGTGAGTTATTGCAAACTTTATTAGCCTTGACTGCCTTATTATTATTAATCTATATCAGTCATCGTTTTATGGTGTATTTAGTACAGGCTTCTGCGGGAGAATTACCGACTGCCGTGATCTTCAAATTACTCGCACTCAAATTGTTAAGCGATTTAACGCTTATTTTACCTTTAGGATTTTTTTTAGCACTGTTATTAAGTTTAGGACGATTATATAAAGATAATGAAATTGCCGCCATGGCAGCTTGTGGCATTCCCGTGCCCGTAGTCACTATTATCGGATTCGGGGTTATTTTTGCGATATTTATTGGTTTATTATCTTTATTAGTCGCACCTTGGGCTGAAAAGAAAATGACTATTTTACAAGATCAATTAAAATCCGCTGCTGAAGTGGGCGGGATTGCAGCAGGACGATTTAAAGAATTTAATCATGGAAAAGGCATTTTTTATATCGAAAATGTTGATGCAGAGCAGAATAAAATGCATCATTTGTTTGCACAAGCCACATTAACAGATAAGCAACTTCTTATGGTCGCAAAACAGGGATATCAAATAGCAGAAGGGGGAGAATTATTTATGGTATTTCTTGACGGACATCGTTATGAGAGAAAGAAAAATAGCTTAGAATATAATATTACAAATTTTGCAGAACATCGCATTAAAATTCCAAAACGTCTGGATACTTCTCATAAGAGTCAAGTTGAGGCGATGTCTACCAGTGACTTATTATTTAAACCAGATGCGGCCTTACAAGCAGAATTACAATGGCGTTTATCCATGCCACTTACCGTTATTTTATTGGCAGCATTAGCTATCCCTTTATCTTATTCTACACCGCGCC
>DAOVZS010000040.1 GCA_030635005.1 Thiomargarita sp.
GTTCTCCCAATTTCTTGTGATTACGAAAAGTATACATCCACGTATATGTCCTATGACGATTTGGCCATAAATACGTTGAAAAAATATACTGTGCCCCAGCCCCTGCAATCGCAGCACTTACACCCACAACAAGACATTTAATTTCCATAATTAAGCATTATCTCTGTTCATAACGTGGTAAGAGTTGAATGGTATCATCCATCCAAATATTAATCGCATCATGCAATGTATTTTGCATTTGTTGTTCCCAATCATTTTGTGTTGTCCGTAAGGCTTCTTGTATATCAGTAATAAATCTATCTCGTTGTGTGAGTTCAACACCTGCATTAATAGCATAATCAATGCTAAGTCCCCCCACAACTCCGAGAACCGTACCAATAGGACCGCCTAATGTACCAATTGCACCACTTGAAGCTGCTAACACCGCTTTAGAAACAAAGGGGGCTGAGAATTTTGCAAAAATACCCTTACTCACCGCACCTTTAGCAGCAGCTCCCGCAATCCCTTTACCTAACACTGCGCCTGATGCTGCTAGCGATGTACCCACAAGTGCACCTTTAGGTCCTTTTTCATAATCTGCCATATTAAACTTTTTAAATTGGCTTTCCCAATCAAGCTTTAAAACAGTTTTTTCATTGCTGGGTATCTTAAGATGCGTGGTATATTGTGACACAAAGACTTGAAAATTACTTTGCATGTGTGACAATATATCAAGATAGTGATCATGTGCTGCCGTTAAACTAGATTTATAAGCTGTTTGTAATTTTGAGTCACTGATTTCAGGACGCAGTACAATATTTTTATAATGCATGTGTAAATATTTTTCCACATCATATGATACTGAATCTGATAAACTGGTCGCTTCGGTACTAAAAGCATGTCGTGTGCTGGAGAGGGTAGCTTCCCACAAAATTTTATACGTGGTCGGATATGCAAAATACCAATCTGCAAAGCGGTTGACACGTTTTTGCATGGTGTCAAAGGTTGTTACCAGTGAGAACTGTAATTGCGTCTTGGTTTTTTCATGTACTTGTGTTCTAGAATTTTCCAAAAAACGGACTTGTTGATTCACAAATTTAGAATATGCCGCCGCATCTGCAATTACCCGTACTTTTTTACCATTCTTTTGTGTATAAATTAAGCTCACAGTAGGATTAATTTGAGAATGTATCCCCGTTTTCACGAGAGATTTATCTGTATGGACGGCTTTATTATGATCAAGATGTACTAAAAGGCTGTCATACCACTGTCTTCCAAATGTTAATCCAACAAATACTAAGATGATAATAACAAACATCCAAAAAAACTGAAGTAAACAGCCACGTGGTTTGGAAGGGTTAGCTTGACTCATCATTAATCCTAATGGATTGTATACGTCGCATGACTTGTGCTAACACGTCACGAAACATATCTTTTCGTAAGATTTCTTCTTCTGCACCAGTGGCTAATATGGTGAGTTCATCATATCGATGATCACGGATTAAATGAATAGGCCGTTTTTCTAATAAAATAGTATCATCAGGTGTGCGTGCTTCAATGTCTACGTGATAACTTAATTCAACTTCTTCTAGCTTTCCAGAAGCAGAAGAGACAGATAATACGCGTCGTTTGCTCTGTTCATTCCGAAAATATAGGACAACTTGTGCTGTCTGAGCATTTGGAAGGACTTCTATTCCTTTTTCAATAAAAATACGTTTCACTTCAAGTGCAAGTTTATCCGCATTTTCTGATTGAACATATACTGTTTGAAAAGATAAGCTAATATCACCTTCTGAACCGCGTAAATGAAAACCACAGCCATTCAAAAAGAATATTCCAATGATTAAAATATTAATTTTAAAGCTCATATCACCACCACATTCACCAATTTTTTAGGAACAATAATCACTTTTTTCACCGTTTTGTTTTTCGTAAAGCGTTGTACATTAGGTTCACTTAAAGCGGTTGTTTCAATAGTTTGTTTGTCTGTGTCTGCAGGTACTGTAATATGCCCTCTTACTTTTCCATTGACTTGAATCACTATTTTTAATTCATCACAAATTAAGGCATTTTTGTCTACCTTAGGCCATGATGCATCAATAATAAGCCCTGTTTCTCCTAATTCTTGCCACAACACTTGGCTAATATGGGGCACAATGGGTGATAACATTAAAACCACCGCTTTTAAACCCTCTTGTCTCACCGCATGATTTTGAGGAGTGTCTTGGGCACGGCTTAGGCTGTTAAGTAAAGCCATCATGGCTGCGATTGCAGTGTTAAAGGTGTAACGACGTCCTAAATCATCGCTCACTTTAACAATAGCTTCATGCACTTGTCGTCGTAAAGCCCGTTCGGTGTCATTTAATTTTTCAGGTTCTAATAAGGGAACAGCATGTTCAAGATGTAACGCAACTTGTTTCCAAAGACGTTTTAAAAAGCGAAAGGCTCCTTCTACAGCACTATCTGACCATTCTAAGGATTGTTCTGGGGGAGCCGCAAACATGATAAATAAACGGACGGTGTCAGCGCCATATTTTTCAATCAAATCCTGTGGATCAACGGTATTCCCTTTAGATTTAGACATTTTCTCATTATCTTTGAGTACCATGCCTTGTGTTAATAAACGAGTAAACGGTTCATCACCGTGTACTAAACCTTCATCACGCATTAAACGGTGAAAAAAACGGGCATATAATAAATGCAAAATAGCGTGTTCAATCCCCCCAATATATTGATCAACGGGTAACCAGTAATGCACACGTTCATCTAACATCCCCTTCTCATTATCAGGACAGGTATACCGAGCGTAATACCAAGATGATTCCATAAAGGTATCAAAAGTATCCGTTTCACGGTGGGCTTCTTTTCCACACTGTGGACAGCTGACATGATAAAATTCAGAATCTTGCTTTAAACCTGTTGTCAGTTCGGCTGGTAAGACAACGGGTAAATCTTGTGCAGGCACTGTCCCACATGCTGGACATTCAATCATAGGAATGGGACATCCCCAATAACGTTGTCGAGATATTCCCCAATCATGCAAACGATAATTGACTTGTCGCTGCCCTTTATTTTGTTTTTCTAAATATTCCGCGATAGCAATAAAGGCTTCTTGAGAACTTAAATCATTAAATTGCCCTGAATTGATGAGTATGCCTTTTTCAACAAAAGCTGCTTCAAGATTTTGTGTTGTTTTTCCATCACTAATGACTTGTTTAATGGGTAAATCATATTTTTGAGCAAATTCGAAATCTCGTTGATCATGGGCAGGTACAGACATGACAGCACCCGAACCGTAGCTCATTAAAACAAAATTAGCTACCCATACAGGCAATTTTTCTCCTGTAATGGGATGAATTGCTTTTAAGCCAATATCCATACCCAATTTTTCCATCGTTTCAACATCAGCTTGTGCGGTACTTGTTTGGGTACATGTATGTATAAAATCGGCATATTTAGCATCTTGAGCAGCAGCTTGTTTTGCAAGTGGATGTTCAGCAGCGATAGCGACATAACTTGCCCCCATTAAAGTATCAGGGCGTGTTGTAAATACATCTAATGTATTTTCACCTACTTGGAAACTAATCTCAACCCCTTCAGAACGCCCTATCCATTGGCGTTGCATGCTACGTACGGCGTGGGGCCATTCTTCTAATCCCTCTAAGCCTTGCAACAATTCGTCGGCATACGCTGTGATTTTTAAAAACCATTGTGGAATTTCACGTCGTTCAACTAAAGCCCCTGAACGCCATCCACGCCCATCTATCACTTGTTCGTTAGCCAACACGGTTTGATCAACAGGATCCCAATTCACAGGCGCTGTTTTTTTGTAAATAAGCCCTTTTTTATATAATTGAATAAATAACCATTGTTCCCAACGATAATAATCGACATCACAAGTGGCTAACTCGCGATCCCAGTCATAGCCTAATCCTAAACGCTGTAATTGCTGACGCATATAAGCGATATTTTCACGTGTCCATTTTGCTGGCGGGACATTATTTTTTAAAGCAGCATTTTCAGCGGGTAAACCAAAGGCATCCCAGCCCATGGGCTGTAACACATTTTTACCTTGCATACGTTGATAACGAGAGATAACATCACCAATCGTATAATTACGAACGTGTCCAATATGTAAACGCCCACTAGGATAGGGAAACATAGACAAACAATAAAATTTTTCCTTATTGGGATCTTCGACTACTTTAAAGGATTTTTGAGTATTCCAATTTTTTTGGACTTCTAATTCAATTGATTCTGGGGTATATTTGATGTGCATTATAAATATAGATAGTTTTAAACAAATAGTATTACATTTTAAGTCATAATAACATGTGAATGTTATCAAATCCAGAGTATATTTTTGTGTTTATGGTGGCATCGCCGCATTCATCAACCACCAAGCCGAAATATTTTGTTGCCATGCTGAGATTTTTGTTTTCTTCAAAGGGGTATTGGGTGCTGATAATGCTTTGATAACGGTTTCCCGAAAAAAATGACGACTTAAGCCATTGCTGGGAAGCATCACGACTGTCTCATCTTGACGCATAAAGACATCCGTTTCAAATTTTAACAGTTTTATTGTGTAAGGTATGTGATATTTAATTTTAGATAAAATGACATTTTGATGTACTGTAGTCATATTTAACGGTTGTTTTTGGGAGGATTTAATAGACTCTTGTATCAAGATTTTACTGGTATGTCTACCCGTCAGTATCACAAATTTACTGAATGGTTTGACAAGGTGATATCTATACGGTGTAAAACTCAGCCCTATTGTACTGATATTAAATACCACGCCATTTTTTAAGGGATACGCAAATCCAGAAAAAGGTTTGGCAAATAAAAAAGAAGGCACTAAAGTCAGTATATCTAATCCCATATTTAAGATATCTTCTCCTGTTAAATCTCTGCCTTCCGTTATTTTTGTGATTGCATAATAACTACTGTGAAAAGGAATCCACGCAATCGCACCATCTGGCAGCACTCCCATTTCTTGTGCTAGGGCAGTATTATGGCTAATAGAAGAAAAATAACGTAAATGATAAGGTAAAGTAGGGCATGTTTGTTCAGGATAATTGGGGCAAATTTGTAAAAGCTGTTGTGATAAAGCTGCCCAAGTAGCTGCAGACAGTCGTCGCTGCATTAAGTGACGAAATAATGGCTCATCTTGATAGTTCAAAAACGCTTCCAGCGTATTCGCATCACATTCTAATAACGTCTGAATCATAAAGGTTTGTAAGTGCCCCTTACTCAATAGGATATGCAATGGACGACTGACGCCCCATTTCTTTAATAACGCCTCTCCCCCTTGATGCGCTAATATATTCCAAATCTCAGGAAGGTGCGCTAATTCTGCAAAAGTACCGTGATGATACACAACACGTTCTAACGAAGGCCATAATTTTTTACGAAAATTCTGATAAAAATCAGGTTTGTGGTTTAAACGTTTACGGATATTTTGACCATTTTGAGTTATAAACATGACAATATCACTCAACTGTTCATCAGAATGTCGTAGATATTTATCAAAGACTCTTTCAAGCCACGCATCATATTCTATCGCACCTTTAGTATTACGTGGAAAAATAAACACCGTTTCACTTTGAAAAATCCCCCGTTGTCCCAATGTACACATTAAATCTCGGTGATGTTCTAGCGCTTCTATAAGTTTATGGATGGCACCATGGGTAGCATGTAGTGCAAAAAGACGGGTTAAAACATGATAACAGGCTGGTTTTTTTAATATTTTAACAAGAGTGCGTGGTTGGTCAGATAATGCAAATAAGCCTGCTGTTTCTGGGTGCTGTCGTAAAAAACTGATAACGATGGTGGATTGATTTAATTTTTTGAGTAAATTGATTTGTTGATAAAAATCATACGTATGCTCTTTCTTAAGAATATTAAACCAATTTTTATTGACAGTAACCACTGCATTAGCCACATCCATAGACCAACCCGCTTTGAGAAATTCATTGCGTGCTTCATCCGCAGCTGATAATGTGCGGGTGTGTGCGGGTAAAGATATTAAAAACAAGCCTATATACAAAAAAAATCGTGATTTATAGATTTTCTTATTAAAGCAATGCTTGTCAGGTTTTTCTTTTATCATTATATACCATTATTGAAAATACTGAAGTATACATCTTTAAGCGTGCACAGTCGCACTTTCAATACCCGCCTGTGCAATGTCTGCTAATTGATAAATCTGATCGGGTGTAATGACATATGGGGGCATAAAATAAATGATATTACCTAGAGGACGTAATAAAGCACCTTTCTCTAAAGCATATTGATATACTTTTAAACCCCGTCGTTCTTGCCAAGGATATGGTTTTTTTGCAGCATTTACCATTTCTATTGCAAGGATCATCCCTTGTTGCCGTACTTCACCCACATGAGGATGATCTCGTAAGGTGCGGGTGGCATCCGCCATTACTTGTGCCAAATGATGATTTTTTTCAATCACATTATCTTCTTCAAAAATATCTAATGTGGCTAAGGCAACGCTACACGCTAAAGGATTACCTGTATAACTATGCGAATGTAAAAAAGCTTTTAAGGTCGTATAATCATCATAAAAGGCTTGATACACATCTTCAGTTGTTAAAACGACTGATAAGGGTAAATATCCAGCCGTTAAGCCCTTTGATAAACATAAGAAGTCTGCAGAAATATTCGCTTGTTCACAGGCAAACATTGTGCCTGTACGCCCAAAACCCACAGCAATTTCATCAGCAATCAAATGTACGTGATAGCGATCACAGGCGTTGCATAATAATTCTAAATAGACAGGATGATACATACGCATGCCCCCCGCACATTGTACTAAGGGTTCTACAATCACGGCAGAGACGTCATCCGCATGTTTTTCTAACAAGGCTTCCATCGCTTCAAATTGTCGTCGGGCATACGCCTCATAAGATTCCCCTTTCTCAGCATAACAGCCAGCGGGAGACGGTGCTGTGATGACTTCCATCAATAAAGGTGCATACGTTTCCTTATATAACGCAACATCTCCCACCGCTAATGCCCCTAAAGTTTCACCATGATAACTGTCTTGTAAAGAAATAAATTTTGTTTTTTGAGGTTTCCCTTGATTACGCCAATAATGAAAACTCATTTTTAAAGCGACTTCTACTGCTGATGACCCATTATCCGCATAAAAGCACCGTGTTAAATTATCAGGTGTTAAGGCAACTAAGCGTTCTGATAGGGTCACAATGGGCTCATGTGTAAATCCTGCCAATATCACATGTTCAAGCGTGTCTAACTGCTTTCGAACAGCCGCATTAATACGTGGATTTGCATGTCCAAATAAATTGACCCACCATGAACTAATGGCATCAATATAGCGTTTGCCCTCAAAATCTTCTAACCAAACGCCTTTACCGCTACGAATCGGAATTAAAGGCAAAGTTTCATGATCCTTCATTTGGGTGCAAGGATGCCATAATACTGATAAATCACGTTGAATTAAGTTTGAATTAAGCATATATCAGTGATCCATTTTTAGTGTGTGATGCCATAATTTGATTGTATTATCATCATGTCCAGAAGCAAGGATGTGACCATTAGGACTAAAAACCACTACTCTTACCTCACTTTCACTTCCCGGATGCGTGAATAACTTTTTACCCGTTTCTGCATGCCATAAACGTACTGTTTCATCACCACTGCCTGATGCAATGAATTCTCCATTTGGACTATACGCCACAGAAAACACGCCCCCAAACACGTCTTTATCCCCATTTAAAATCCACAATGATTTGCCCGTGTCTGCATCCCAAATTCTCACTGTATTACTGAGATCACCCGAAATAATCTGTTTTCCATTTGGACTAAAAGCAACAGAATACACCGTCAACATGCCATTTCCTTGTAACGTTCGTAATAATTTACCTGTCTTCGTTTCCCAAAGGGTAATCGTTTCATCAAAACTGCCCGCGACGATGATGTCGCCTGAAGGGTGCAAAGCGACTGTATATATTGAGTCTTTTGTTTGAATGTGACGGATTTCGGTAGCAGACGTGATATCCCATATTCGGATTGTTTTATCCCAACTGCCTGATATCAAAGTGTGTCCGTCTGAGCTAAATGCAAGACTATGAATAACGCCGTGATGTCCTTTTAGGGTTTGAGTCTGCGTATATGTTGTTAAATCCCATAAGGTGATGTGGTGATCATTGCCCGCAGTCGCTAAAATATTACCATACAATGCAACCGTTAAAATATCGTCAGAAGCCCGTAAAGTTTTAATTATTTGAAAAGTCTTGAGATCCCAAAATTTCACGGTATTATCATTGCTTCCTGAGACAATCATTTGTCCATCCGCACTAAAAGCAATACTATTAATATCTCCCGTATGTCCTTTTAATTCCTTATATAATTTCTGCGGTAAAAGTGACACCGTAGGTGGTGCTTCACGCTTGTGCGGGATGATGGGAGAAATGATGTGGGGAGCATTAGGGGCTGGTGGGGGTGTTTCTAACTCATGAATCCCTTGTTCAATCACCGTTTTTGTGGCATTAGCGGTATTTAAGACGGTATCCGCAGAAGTGAGCAGTTGTTGAGACATTTTATTAAATTGTTTTCCGCCTTGGATTCTATCCAATTCATACGTTACATACGCACTTTCTACGATCTCACTAATTTCCTTTAAAGTATTTGTCAACTTATATTGAAGCCGTGTCCATTTTTGAAGTGAGAATTCTATTTTGGTGACATGATTAGGATGTTTTAATCTGAGTTCAGATAATTTTTTGATTTTTTGCTCAGATAGCGTAATTTCTGTTTCAATTTGCGTTATTTTTTTAGCAAGTTCAGGATTCATTTCTGCTATAAAGGCTTTAACAGCACGTTCACCTTCTTTTTGCATTTGAGCTTCTTGACAGCCCACTACTGTTATTATCATCAGTAAACTGATTATTAATTTTTGGAGCATTATATTTGTGACTGCTATTGATGGGTAAAGAATGGAACGGGGAACGTGGGGGGGGAGGGAGTGGGCATAATGCCCACTAACGGAGAACTTATGGTGTTGGTTTGGAAATTTCAATCGTCGCTTGATTTCTCAAGTTAATCACATACTCTTGCATTACCTGAAATTGTAAAGCAGCTTTGATTCTATCTTTGACACTTTCAAATGAAGGTAACGTCACACGACTATCATCAACTTGTATGACATGCCAACCAAATTGACTTTGGATAGGGAGACCTGTGTAAGTACCATTTTCTAATTTTTCAAGCGCTTTCGCAAAACTGGGGACAACTTTTTTTGCAGTCACCCATCCTAAATCACCATCTTTATTGGCAGAACCTGTATCCATAGATTTTGCTTTTGCCAATTCACCGAAAGTTTTGCCAGCATCTAATTCACGAATAATGGCTTTTGCGTCATCCTCTGTTTTAACCAAAATGTGTCTCACCTTATATTCTGGAGGTACGGTGATATTGACAATTTGTTTGTCATATTCACTTTTGAGTGTGGCTTCATCTACTGGATGTTGCTCCAAATGCTTTTGCATCCCCATCGACATCAAAAGACTATTGTGTAAAGCCTTTAATTTGAGTTTAAATTCGTCCCCTTTATCAATCCCATTTTTCAAGGCATCTTGTTTAATCAAAATACGTTGGATTATTTCTTGAATAATCCTTTCACGAGGGGCATCTTTATTACTGGAATTTTGTTGGGCACGTGCTGCTAAATAATCATTATAATGCTGTTGCGTGATAATTTCCCCATTGACTACAGCCACAGGTTCGGCTTGAATAGGGACTAATAAAACACAATATAGTGCACAAGTGGTGGCTACTGGTTTAAATAACATCTGATATCTTATTTCCTTTTTTTAGTATATTATGGCAAAACCTTTTTAAAAGGTTTAATGATAAGCTGTGCATAGACACCTGCTTTATGATACGGATCATCGTCCGCCCATATACGCGCCTCTTCAAGCGAGGGAAATTCTGCGATCACTAAACTGCCTGTAAAACCGGCGGACCCAGGATCGACACTATCAATGGCAGGATGGGGACCTGCTAAAATTAAATGACCTGTTATTCTTAGAATTTCTAAACGTTCTAAATGGGCAGAACGTACTTTTTGACGTATTTCCAAACTATTGGGTACGTCTGTACTCATTATGGCATATAACATAGTCATTATCCAGTGGGATGGGTAAGCGTGTGTCTCGCTTCGGCTGCAATGGTATCAAAATGGGATTCTAGACTGGGATTCACACCACGCACACCTGCGATGACTTGTTCAGCCCAATCTATATATTCGGTACGCCGCTCCAAAGACCAATTTTTTGGCGGAGCACGCGTAATATCATGCACATTACAAATTTTATCTGCCAATTTAAGTTCTTGAGCACGTGTTGATTTATGTGCGGCAGTTTCAATTTGTTTGCGTTTTCTGACCTGTTTCGGTAAGTTTTTATCATCACTGACTTCTTGTACGACACATAAAACATCAGTACCAAAGAGATTTTGAATTTCTTCTGGAGTAGTCTGAGTATCTTCAAGCGTATCATGTAATAATGCAGAAACTAGGGTCACAATATCACGTACTTTCCCAATATGCCATAATGTTTCTGCCACCTCAATAGGATGGTTGATATAAGGCGTTGCTTGACAATCTTTACGACGTTGTGCACGATGCTTTTCTGTTGCAAAGCTCAGTGCTGTCAAAAAAAGACTCATGTCATTACTATTAAACATATTCAGACTCAAGGTTTTGGAGGTTCACTATCCGTTTTAGTATCAGGCACAATATGTTGTGATAAATAAAAGCTTTGGGCAATGATAAAGAGAAGGGTTAAACCCATCATACCAAATAATTTAAAATTGACCCAAGTATTTTCATCAAAATTAAAAGCCACATATAAATTAATAGTACCCATACTGATAAAAAAAGCAACCCATGCGTAATTAAGGTTTGTCCAAGCTGTTTGAGAGGTGAGCACGACTTGCTCACCTAACATCCGTTGTAAGAAATTTTTCTTACCAATAAACTGGCTTCCCAAGAATGCAAGGCCAAACGCCCAATTAACTAAAGTGGGTTTCCAATAAATAAAAGTCGCATTATGAAAATACAGCGTCGCACCTCCAAGTACAAGAACTAATACCAAGGTCACTAAGTGCATTTTTTCAACGCGACGGTATTTTAGCCAAAATAGAACAACTTGTACTGCTGATGCAACGATAATCACTGCAGTTGCAACATAAATATCATATACTTTATAAGCAACAAAAAAGAGTAAAATAGGTAAAAAATCAAATAATAGTTTCATAAATGCTCTTAGATATTAAAATAGAGTTCATTTTTATTATAAGCGATAGAATGCATAATGACTAATAAAACAAGCAAAGAGCCACTCATTAAAATTCGAGGTCTCCACTTTTCACGGGGAGATCGCCTCATTTTTGATGGTGTAGATATAGATATACCACGTGGTAAAATTACGGCAATTATGGGCCCCAGTGGTACAGGTAAAACTACCTTATTACGCTTAATTGGAGGACAATTAATGCCAGATGCGGGCACTATTGAAGTGGATGGTTTACATGTGCCCAATTTAAAAAGTAAAGAACTTTATACCTTACGTCAGCGTATGGGTATGTTATTTCAAAGCGGTGCTTTACTGACAGATTTAAATGTCTTTGAAAATGTTGCGTTTCCATTACGTGAACATACAAAATTACCCAATGCTTTGATTCGTCATTTGGTGTTGATGAAATTACATGCTGTTGGTTTACGCGGTGCACGTGATTTAATGCCGTATGAATTATCAGGGGGAATGGCACGACGGGTGGCTTTAGCCAGAGGATTAGCGTTAGATCCCATGATGATCATGTATGATGAGCCTTTTACAGGACAAGATCCTATTTCTATGGGTGTTTTGGTGCGTCTCATTAGTTCTATTAACAAGGCTTTAGGTGTGACAAGCATTATTGTCTCCCATGATGTACATGAAACTGCTGAGATTGCAGATTTAATTTATGTTATTTCTAATGGAAAGGTGGTGGGGTCAGGAGCACCCAAAGCCTTAAAAAATTCAGATTCGGCATGGGTGAAACAATTTATTAATGCAGAATCTGATGGCCCTGTCCCCTTTCATTATCCTGCACCAGATTATATCGAAGATTTATTAGGAAATACAACATGTTAGATTATTTTCAATTTCTAGGTCAGGCGACTTTAAACATATTAGCACGCTTGGGACGTGGGCATCTTTTTTTGATGCACATGTTAGCAGCCATTCCCGGTTTATTGTTACGTCCTTTTTTAATAATCACGCAAATTTATTCAGTGGGGGTACTGTCTTTAACGATCATTATTGTTTCTGGATTATTTGTGGGTATGGTATTGGGCTTGCAAGGTTATAATACTTTGGTAGAGTTTGGTGCAACTGAATCATTAGGTGCGGTAGTCTCTTTGTCTTTAGTCAGAGAATTAGGACCTGTACTCACTTCTTTATTATTTGCAGGACGTGCGGGTTCGGCTTTAACCGCTGAAATTGGTTTAATGAAAGCGACTGAGCAATTATCAGGTATGGAAATGATGGCCGTCAATCCTATCAAACGGGTTATTGCCCCCCGTTTTATGGCAGGCGTTATTTCTATGCCGTTACTCGCCCTTATTTTCAGTACTGTTGGTATTTTGGGCGGTTATTTGGTTGTGGTTGAATTGTTAGGTGTGGATTCTGGGGCTTATTGGTCACAAATGCAAGATAAAACTGATTTTATTAAAGATATTTTGAATGGTATTATTAAAAGTATCGTATTTGGTATCGTGGTGACCTGGATTGCCGTGTTTGAAGGATATGATTGCATTCCAACTTCAGAAGGCGTCAGTCGGGCGACCACACGAACGGTAGTACACGCATCATTAGCGACTTTGGGATTAGATTTTCTGTTGACTGCTTTAATGTTTTAGTATCAAGTGTACAAGAAATATTCTTGTACACCCCTATTTTAATTAAGCACCGCCTCTAAAGATAATCCTTCTGCTTCAAAAATCTCACGTAAATGCTTTAAAGCTGTAATTTGAATCTGACGCACCCGTTCGCGGGTTAAACCTAATTTTTTACCCACCTCTTCTAATGTGCTTTCATCACAATCTCCTAAACCAAAACGCCATTCTATAATAATACGTTGTTTTTCAGTGAGTTTAGATAAACATCCTTTAAGTTTTTCTATAAGATTAGAGTCTTCTAATACTTTCCGAGGATCTGGATTATGTTTATCCTGAACACTGTCAATTAACACTTTCTCACTATAGTTAAGATATGGATTATCCATCGACGTCACATGCTCATTAAGCTTCAATAATTTTTCTACTTTTTTGATAGGTTTATCAAGTTTTTGAGCAATCGCCTCTAAAGTTGGCTCTTGTGCTAAGGTTTGTGACAAGCTACGACGTGCTTGCAAACACGCATTAATATCTTTTACGATATGGATAGGTAAACGAATGGTACGACTTTGATTCATAATCGCACGACTCATTGATTGCCTAATCCACCAAGTCGCATAAGTGGAAAATCGAAATCCCTTTGTCGTATCAAATTTTGCCACAGCTTGTATCAAGCCAATATTTCCTTCTTCAATCAAATCAAGTAAAGTCAAGCCGCGATTCTGATAATTACGAGCATTTTTAACGACAAGACGCAAATTAGCTTCCACCATTTGATTACGTGCTTTTATATCCCCTTTTTGAGCAAGTTCTGCATATTTAATCTCATCTTCTGCTGTAAAAAGCTTAGCATTACCAATTTCCTTAAGATAAAGAGTCGTTGCATCTAAGGCTTTATAATCAAAATGACTGTGTTGTGCTAATTCAGACGCCCACGTCTCTTCTTTGTCTACATTTTCTAAATCCTTCAAAAGTTCATCATCATCCATTTACTTTGAACCTAAGGTGCGGTGAGTGTCACTTCCAATCCTGGATAAACATTATACGGTTTATCCTGTTCATTCCATTTTGCAAGATCACTTAGAGATACATTATATAACTCTGCAATATCCTCCAAACTTTCTCCCCCTTTCGCATGATGCACTTTTTTTATAGGAACTGTTTTTTCTGCAAGTTTATCTTGTGGCGGTGGACTTAAACGTAATGTTTGTCCTGCTTTGATCTTATAAGGGGGCTTTATATTATTCCAAACTGCTAAATCCTCTGCATTATAACCGTTTTGTGTCGCAATCGTAGATAAACTGTCTCCAAAAACGACCATATAATTCTCTTCCTCCTCTTCCTTGTCAAATGAAGGAGCAGCCGTTGTGACATGTAAGGATTGTCCTATCGATAATTCATAAGGGGCTTGCAAATTATTCAAAGCGATTAATTCAGCTTCAGTGATATTATAATTTCTGGCTAAATTAGCCACAGTATCACCATCTAACACAGTATGATATTCTGTTATTGTCTCCGATGGTAGTTCTTCTGGCGGCTGCACTGTTAATATTTGATCAACAGTCACCTGTTCAATCTTATTCCAAATACCTAACTCTGTTGGATCGATATTATACTGTTTTGCTATGGACTTCAAAGTCTCACCTTTTTGCACAGTATGCTGACCCTTAGCACTGTCCAGATCTGCTGACACAATCTGAGGCGGTTCATTGGGAGTTACTGGAATTGTGGTAGATTCTAATACCACTTCGTCAGAAGGTTCAACCTGTAAATATGCTATTGTCGCTGGTGTTATAGTATAAGGTTGTTTGAGATTATTCCATTCGATCAGATCATCCATACTACAATCATAAAGTTCTGCTATTACATGTAAAGTATCATTATCTTGTACAATATGATTCTTGAGTCCCTTAATAAGGAGTATTTTAGGTACAGGGGCTTCCTCCTGCGTTTCTTCCACGTCATTTGCTGCTACTTCACTAACTGGAAGAGCAGTTTTAGTTTCTGAAGGCGTTAAA
>DAOVZS010000241.1 GCA_030635005.1 Thiomargarita sp.
CATGCGTTTTCACCTGTTTTAGAGATATCGATACGGCTTTGTTGTGAGAATGCAGTATAAGGAGGCAGTTGTTCAGGTAAATCAGTACATATTTTTTCAATACAAGCCTTATATTCTTTAATATTTCTAGGGATTTGAATATTTTCTGCCCCGATCAACTTTTGAATACTCATCGATCCAAAACCTTTTCGCGATCTACTCCCCATTCCACCTAATAAGCCTAATACTTGTAAAGCTTGTGCTAATTGTGCTATATCATCTGTTGGCGTATTGGGTCGAAAACAAAGGGAGACTGTAAATTCTTGTCCAGCACGTAGTGATTTTCGTAAATATCCGTCTCTAAAGTGATGCAAACCTTGACCAAGTAAATAGGGTAATCCACCTGTTGCAACGGGTGTTTCTCCCGAGCGAACCGTAGAAGTCACTTGCAACAAAAACGCGCCTTGTCCTCCCTGCTGATCTTGTACCGCTATTCCGAATAATTTCCCTTCTTTTTCATGTAATAATCGTAAAGCTGCCCCAATATCACCATTTTCTTGTGTTAAACATTTTCCCCAATTGAGTGCACGCCACCAAAAACGTAAGACGCCTTTGATGGATGGGGGGCGTATATCTGTTGCATTTTGGTTAGCATCTCCTATAAACATAGGAGTGACTATTTTATACGTGGCTTCTAGTATGTTCATATTATGTGCTGTTCCTCATTATTATTTACGATGATCTGAAACAATCACGACTTTTGCTTCTTTGGGATTATCTACTTTATCATTATCAATCAGACGCCCACGTTTTCCATCGATTGTTTCTCCCACCAAATAAAGCGAAGTCACACCCAATTCTTCTGCAGCTTGAAATGCCGCAACCGTCATCAAAGCAGTCCCTGCTGTTAAATCAACACAAATTTTGTCGGCATCATATTTAAATAACATATTCCTTAATAAGTCCATACAATGCTTTTTTACAATCGCAATATCATATACATCTTCATTTTCTAAAGAACGTTGACGACTATCAAGCCATTCAATGTCTGTAAAACGTTGTAAAATTGTTCTCGTGTGTTCTTCAACCATCGGTGTCCACACTACTTCTACACGTTTTGGTTTAATATGACGCAAATGCCATTCTGTTTGTGCATGCTGACTGCCTAAAATTAAGCTAGCGTCAAAAGAATCTTTCAGTTTTTCGACTTTATTACCTGCGCCATAAAAGGAAATCGCTGCTTCTTTACGATGTGCCCAAGCGAGTAAAGCGAATGTATAGCCGCCCATAATGGCAAACCAGCCAAAAATATTCGCGGAAGATTCAACCATTCTTAAAAAATAACTGAGTTGATTTTCATATCTCCCAATCACAAAATCTAATACAAAAGTGAACAGTAGCAGCAATATACCAATACTGATCCCTGCTAAAATGGGATGAAACCGTGCTGCTCTGAGTATTCGATGCCAAAAAGACATATTTATATATACCTATAGTTGTGAGGAATGATTAAGGATTATCATTCACATAATTATGTTCACCATATTGTCTGAGTTGCAATACGCCATTCTTTGCAAAGCAGCTAACCCGATCACTTTGAGTAATGCGAAAATGTCCAATGGTTTTTCCATCAACACGTTGATGAAGATCACTATATTGAAGACCACCATGTTTCTTTAAAACCACAAGATCTCCCTTAGATTCTTCTAATAAGCAAGAGACTCTGGCTAATATTTTTTGTAAATTGACTTTATGAGACGCATCCGCTTTCTTATAATCTTGTTTAAAGGTATTCTCATAAGACAATCTTGGAAAATCTAACAATTCTTGAGATAACAATAGGGCACTTCCTTCTCCCCAAACCAGTTTGCCCCAAGTAGATAAGGTCATTTCGTTATCCACCTTTAAAAGCAAAGCTTCTGGAATCTTCTCATCATAAGCCAGAGTAGCACCCGCATCCATTAAGGCAAAAGAGACTTTATAAGGCGCAATTGCCTGATAATCCACTGTGATGGGTAAACGAGGAATACTGATCAGTTCTGCATTTTTACCTTCAAAAATATACAAAATATGATCTGCATGAAACATTCCAATGGTATTTAAATAGCCTTGTAAACTTTTAAAGCCCCCGACCAAATTAAAATAAACCTGATAGCCTTGTTCTTTATAAGCAGGTAGCATGTTACGTAACCACATGATTAACTCATCAATACCACTGGAAAAATTATCAGTAGTCGCTGTTGATAAACCCGCAGGGACATACACTTCAACACTAGAAACCCCATGTTCTCGTAAGAAATCACGGATAATGATGGCAGTCGCCTCACATTGATACGTGGCTGTAGAAATCAAAAAATGGCTATCTTGTTTGGCAGTACTGAATTGATTATCATATAAGCCATATAATCCATTCAGTTCTGCACTCAGTCTGCGTATCTCTGCTGTATTACTTAAGGCTAATTTTTTATGTGCACGTGTTTGTAGTGTTTGAATAATATTGTGCACCGCTTGCGGTGTTTCTTTTTCAGTCAGATTTGCATGATCACGTAATTGTGAATACCAGCCCTGTTCCTCAGGATTCGCACGATTAATTTGATTAGTCAGTAAACTGGTGCCTACAGTAGAAATAACGACTTTACGCATGATATTAAAATACCGGTATGATGTTGATGATATGTATTGTACACACTTTTAAACCTAAATCAATTTATGGCAAATTTGCCAAACTGAAAAATACTTTTTTACTGCTTTGAAAGTGTTTTAAAAAGAAAAGGGTTAAGGTAGGATTATAAAATAAGGGCTTTAGTGTCATTACTAACTGTCTGTTTCTAAATAACATATTGACATGTTTTAGCTCCAGGGGCGATGCCCCTGGCTATATTATTAAGCCCCGTTGGGGCGAAGGCACAA
>DAOVZS010000068.1 GCA_030635005.1 Thiomargarita sp.
ACTCATTAATAAAGCACGTTCTACACCGGTGTCTCCTAACCAAAACCCTAATGGAATCAATATGATACATAATAATACTTCTTGGCGAAAAGCAGCTTCATGAATCCAAGCTGCTTTTAATCCTGCGATTGAATAACCGGTGGCTTTGATGATTCGGGTAATGCCTGTATCTTGATTCATGTGTTTTTCCAAACTATATTGAGATCTTTGGCTGCTTTCAATTCATTTAAACGTCGAACAGGTAGGTGATAGGGGGCATTTTTTAAGGTGTCAGCAGTTTCTTTTTGAACCTCATTCATAGCGGTGATAAAATGATCTAATGTTTCTTTATCTTCAGTTTCTGTGGGTTCAATCAATAAACATTCGGGTACAAGCTGAGGAAAGTAGGTAGTGGGGGCATGACAGCCCTTATCTAATAACCCTTTTGCAAGATCCATGGCTTTAATGCCGTGTTGTTTGGCGAGACGTTTTAAGGTAATAATAAATTCATGGCTAGCCCGTCGGTGCGGAAACGCCAGTTCAAATCCTGATTTTTCTAAACACGTTTGCACATAATTTGCATTTAATGTGGCAAAATCTGCGACTCTATGCATCCCATCACGACCTAATAAGCGCATATACACATAAGCACGTAACAAAATACCGATATTACCTGGATAAGCCATCAGACGTCCAATACTATCGGGAGATTCGGTCATCCAATGATACGTATTGCCATTATAAGCCACGACTGGTAATGGTAAAAATGGTAACAAGCGTGCATTAACCCCGACAGGACCTGCACCGGGTCCACCGCCCCCATGTGGCGTTGAAAATGTTTTATGCAAATTAACATGAATCACATCAAAAGCCATATCACCGGGACGTACTTTGCCTAAAATAGCATTGAGATTCGCCCCATCGTAATATAATAATCCGCCTGCCTTGTGGACACAATCTGCAATCTCTATAATTTTTCGTTCAAACACACCCAGTGTAGAGGGATTTGTCAACATAATTCCAGCAGTTTGAGGCCCTACTTTCTTGCGCAGTGCCTCAAGATCAATATCTCCTTCTGCATTAGTGGGAATATTACACACCTTATAACCACACATGACAGCAGAAGCGGGATTAGTGCCATGTGCAGCATCGGGGACTAACATTTCTGTTCGTTGATGATCACCGCGTTTATCATGATACGCACGTATCATGGCAACCCCTGCAAATTCACCTTGTGCACCAGCTGCGGGTGCTAAAGACACCGCTTTCATCCCCGTCACTTCTTTCAGCATTTCTTGTAACTCATATAAGCAGGTCAGTATTCCTTGCGTTTGAGAAACAGGCGTCTCAGGGTGCAGGGTAGAAAATCCTGGTAACATGGCTAAAGTGTGACAAACACGCGGATTATATTTCATCGTGCAAGAACCAAGCGGATAATAATGGGTGTCTATAGAAAAATTTTTCTGCGATAATCGGGTATAATGACGCACAACCTGCAATTCTGAGACTTCAGGTAATTGAGGTGGGGTGTGGCGTAAAAATTTAGTGGGAATATCTGATACAGTAGATTTGAGAGGTGGATATTGTGTTCGTGCAGAACGTCCACGGCTGTTATGTTCAAAAATTAGCATGTTTTCACTCTTTGTAGGCAACGTCAAGTTTCAATAGCAAGAGGCTAGCGGGTGATTTCTAAGGATGTCTATGAGTTATATAGGTACAATAACCCTAAATTCATCCCCCAATTCTTTAAAAATGACTTCGCCACCCAATTTTCGGATTTCCTGATATACCATAGGCAAACCACGTCCTAAATGTTCGATATAACGTAAATTATCCATAAATTTGATCAATATTGGATTAATGGCATAAGAAACGCCCACTTTTAATTTTTCAATGGTAACAGTATTGGGTAATCTACCTGGACTGATAAATTCCATACGATCATTAAACATTAAAATACGAATTTTTGAGCCTATAATGGCATAATTTCGATGGATACAGGCATTAACAATTAATTCACGAAATACTTTCATAGGTGGATAAAGGCGTTTATTTTCACGTTGTCCATTTTTAATATCAGAGGGAACCTGTAAATTATTTTTAATAATCGCGAGACTCAAATCAATTTGATAAGCCAAAGCACCATTAATATTTTGTTTATCAATCAATTCACTTTGTAGTTGATTTCCCGAAAAATGTCCAAAACTAATACCTGATTGGGGTAAATAACGTTCTGAATTAATCCCAAAAATCAATAAACCCGCTATGGTCGTTTGTCCCATTTCATTCAGAATATCTGTATTAATTAATAAACGTTGTTTATCTTCTTCAGATTCCTTTGAAAAATCTATCCGATAATCACTAAAATAAGTATCTAATGCTGTGAAATTTAAATCACGCATCGTAGTCCCTTCAACACCATTACCATCATAATGAAACACACCAGCTGCTTGAAATAAACGCATCAGTTCAGATTGCGAGGCAATACGATTCGTTGTTCCTACCCCATGTTGAATAATATATTCTAATTCAGAGCACATATAATCATTACCTTTATTGATAAATACATTGCAGAACTATATGGATAAGGCATTTTACTTAATGGCTCTCTATATTTGAAGAGCCAAATTGATAAATGATACTAAAAATTTAAACGTTTATTGGCAGAAGCCTTTCTAGCCCGTTCAATTTCAGCCATTTTTTCTATCCTTTGTTTGAGTAACACCAGTTCTTCAGCTTCGAAGATTTTGTAAGCTTGTGAAAAAATAGATGGGAGGATAGGCGATAGTGATTTTAATGTTATTGTTATACAGTCATAACCACACCGCCCCACTGTTAATAATACTTTTTCATTCTTCCATATGAGTACATTATGTTTGTCATCGTTTCCCGTTTTCCAGTTTTTTAGTTTAATAACTTTTCCCTTGGAAGTCGGTTTTCCGTAACGTGATATTAAACGATTTGTGATCTGATCAAACGTTAATAATTTGTGATTAGAAGTAATCTCGCCGATCTGCAATTCTATAAATTCAACAAAAGTAGTCTGATCACTACGTAAAGGAGAAGAGATATGCCGAATATTTCTTAGGATCTGACTTGGAGTTTGTGTCGATATTCTAATATGAGTAATGATTCCATTGTTATTGAATGAGGTGTCTCTTCTTTTCATTGGAATTCCAGAGCCAGAATAAGACGTGACTTTGGTATGATATTTATTATTTTCTTTTCTAAGGGTATCTTTTATTTTCTTTTTGATTTTATAAGGTAGATGCTTACTATAACCACGCCCATCCAACTTCACCTTTATCCCAAATACTTTGGAATAATAGGCATTCGCTTCTTGAAGAGTCGGAAAAGTCTTAAGAATATCAAACTCAATACCTGTATTAATAAACTTCATCACAGAATATCGCTGCCGATTCAAATTGCCTTGAGAAGCCACAGGAACGGCTTGACTCAACGCCTCAATTTCTGCTTGTTTTTTCTGTATCTTCTGATCTAATTTTGCAATTTCTTGAGTATATTCATCCCTAAGCACCGATTCAGATTCTTTGAGTTTCTGTGCAAATGCATCAATTTCCGCCTGCAAATTTTTACGCTTGCCCAATTCTTGGGATTGGAATTCCAATTTTGCAAGTTGAGACTCTTTTAAACGGATTGGATCATCATCGTGTAAGGGAAATAGAAAATCACCGTCTCCTTCAAATAATCCATGTTGTGGATTCTGCTCTCCTCCTGTGTCTTTACTAACCACACGAGCCAAGTATATTCCCAGTTCTGACGCCTGTACGATACCATCTTTGGGGCCTACATCTGCTGCACCCGCAATCCCATCCAGAAGATGCAACGTAAATACACCATGTCCAGAAATTTCACGAGCCACTTCACCTCCTGTGCCTGCTGTGATCATGTAGGCTGCTCTTTCACCTGCCAGTTTAGTGAGATCTTCTGGGCTTTGGATCGGACGTTTGACAGAACGGGTGAGTCCCAAACCTGAATAACAACTATCAAACAAATATAAAATATGTTTAGCAGGAATACGCTTGGTTAAGTCTCGCAATTCTTTCATGGATATTGCTGTTGCATATAAATCTTTAAGATTGACATCAACAGGCAAAATATAACCTTCTAGTTGTTTATCATGGAGACGTTCTGTGACACCATGACCCGCAAAATAGATAAGAACTTGTTCATCTTTGGTCGTACGAGCAAAGCGTGTTCCTAATTCACTCCGTATATTTTGAGCAGTGGCTTCACGATCCAATAAGACCGTCACTTCAAAATTGAGTTCTTTTAAACGTTTTGAAACGGCTTCTGCATCAGCCACTGCTGCTTCTAACGGCATAGATGGATAGGCATTGATGCCGATTACCAAAGCATGTCTTTTAGTATAAACCTTTTGGATTTGGACAGCATTTGAAATGGATGCAACGCCCGCTGAACCGCGTTGATTCGGGATAGGGGCATCTTTTTGCAATTCTGATTGTACAGGTTTAAGCACTTTAGTCTGTTTAATTAGCGGTATTTTAGTCTGTTGCACTTGTTGTTCAACAGGCGACAAAACACAAGCCGAAAAAAATGTCAATAAAACACTCAAGGATAATAAGAATAGGATATTTTTCATTATTTTATAGAATTTCTTTAGTGTGATGCATAGAATATACACTATTATTATTTGAACATCAACATCATAGTCACCATGTTCATCTCATTTCAATTATCTCTTCCAAAAAGCAGGGCTTAATAACACAAGTACGGTGAAAATCTCTAAACGGGCTAATAACATGGTAAAACTCAAAATCCATAAGCCAATATCACTAATCCCTCCATAAGTAAGCGCGACTTTGCCTAAACCAGGTCCTGTCATATTCAAAGTGGCGGCAATGGCTGAAAAGGCAGTAATCATATCTACGCCTGTGCCCATAAATAACATGGATAAAAAAACATAGCTGGCGATATATAAAAAAGCAAAGCCCCCTACCGCTTGCGTGACATCATTAGGTACTTTTTTATTATCAATTTTCACCGTCACTACCGCATTAGGGTGAATTAAACGCATGATTTCACGAATCCCTTGTTTATATAACAAAATAAACCGAATCACTCTAAAACCACCTGCTGTCGAACCCACACAGCCCCCAATAAAACCACTCCCCAAAATCAAGACAGGCAAAAATAAAGGCCATTGACTAAAATCAGTAATCCCATAGCCTGTACTGCTAATAATAGAAATCACTTCAAAACTACCATAACGTAATGCTGTCCAAAAACTGCTATAAACGCCTTGCCACATTAAGACAAATACGGTAATCAGGATTAATACTAAAACAATATATATAAATACTCTGGCTTGGATATCTTTCCAATAATGACGAATATCTAACTTCTGCGACACCACAAAATGGACGGTGAAATTTAAACTCCCTAACATGATAAAAAGCATGGCAATACTTTCTATTAAGGGACTGTCATAATAGCCGAGACTGGCATCATGGGTAGAAAAACCACCGGTAGCCACAGTCGAATAACTATGTCCAATAGCATCAAACAGGCTCATACCCGCCATCCAATACGCTAATAAACAGGCAACCGTTAAACTAATATAAATATATAGTAAGGCTTTGGCACTGTGTGCTAAACGGGGTGTTAATTTTTCATCACGCATCGGTCCCGGTGTTTCCGCCCGATACAATTGCATCCCCCCAATACCTAACAAAGGTAACACCGCTACTGCCAATACAATAATGCCCAAGCCCCCTAACCATTGTAATTGCTGGCGATAATACAAAATAGAAGGCGGTAAAGCCTCAATATTGTTGATAACGGTGGCCCCAGTTGTCGTAAATCCAGACACCGCCTCAAAAACTGCTTGTGCCAATGTTAATTGAGATACAAACAAAAAAGGCAACGCCCCCACCACACTGAGCACAATCCAAAATAAAGCCGTAATTAAAAATCCATCATGTAAATGTAAATCTTTAATTTGTTTACGAGAGGGCAACCAAAAAAACAGTCCAATACCACACATCACCATAAAAGCAAGGACAAAGGCGCATAAAGCACCGTCCTGATACCATAACGATACGCCAATAGGAGGTAGCAAGGTAACACTGAACAATATCAGTAACTGCCCTAAAATACGTTTAATAACAGAAGCTTGCATTATCCACTCAATTTAAGAATACGTGCGTGAATACATTTCACCGTATGATGAGAAGTCAAGATAGCCATTCCCCCTTTTTTAGCATGTTCATCCAATAAGGCTTCAATCATACGAATAGCCGCTTTATCTAAAGCCGTAAAAGGTTCATCCAATATCCATAAATGTGCATCACTGACTAACAAACGGGCTAAAGCCACCCGACGTTGTTGTCCCGCTGACAAGGTACGTGTGGGCACATCTTCAAAACCATATAAACCCACCCTATCCAAAATATCATCAAAATCAACAGATAACGGAAATGCTGATAAGGCTTGTGCCATAGCTAAATTTTCTAAAGGTGTTAAGTCTGCTTTAATACCATTGGTATGTCCGATATAGCCTAAATTTGCCCAATAATGGGCTCCAATATCTTGAATATCCTCATCATTCCAATACACAGTCCCTTCAGTCGCTAAGGTTAAACCACATAAAATACGTAATAAACTGGTTTTACCGCTACCATTATGACCTTCGATTTGAAGTAATTGTCCTTGAGACAGCTTAAAATTTAAATCATCAAACAATACGCGATCATCGCGAATACATTGCAAATGTTTAACCGCAAGGTGTTCTTGTATCATAAATTAAGTGATGGGATTAAAAAAGTAGTATAATAACATGTTCTAAACACATTTAATGGTAACATTTTATGAATATAACTGACTTACTCACGTTTGGTGTCAAAAACGATGTCTCGGATTTTCATTTGTCTGCAGGTGTACAACCCATGGTACGCATTAGTGGAGAAATGCGTCGATTAGATGTCCCACCCCTTGATCATAGCCAAGTACGTGATATGATATATGATGTCATGGATGATAGACAGCGTAAAGAATATGAAAAATATATGGAATGTGATTTTTCATTTAATATTCCTGGGGTTGCGCGATTTCGTGTTAATGTGTACGTGCACAATCGGGGGGCTGGTGCTGTGCTTCGAACCATTCCTTCCAAAATTTTAAGCTTAGAACAATTGGGAGCACCTGTTATTTTTAAACGATTTGCCATGTTGCATAAAGGGGTTGTGTTAGTCACTGGGGGAACAGGTTCAGGTAAATCCACTACCTTGGCTGCTATGATGAATTATCGTAATGAGACAGAATATGGGCATATTCTCACGGTTGAAGATCCCATTGAATTTGTGCATGAAAGCAAACGGTGTCTGATTACGCAACGTGAATTGAAACGGGATACCTTGGGATTTGATTACGCCTTAAAATCTGCGTTACGTCAAGATCCTGATGTTATTTTAGTCGGTGAGTTACGTGATTTAGAAACCATTCGATTGGCCTTGACAGCGGCAGAAACAGGACATATTGTGTTTGGTACCTTGCATACCAGCTCTGCCACTAAAACCATTGACCGTATTGTTGATGTGTTTCCTACCGCAGAAAAACCCACCATTCGGACCATGTTATCAGAATCCTTACAAGCTGTGATCTCACAATGCTTATTGAAAAAAGTTGGCGGAGGACGTGTGGCAGCACATGAAATCCTAGTCTCCACAGCAGCGATTCGTAACCTTATTCGTGAAAGTAAGCTTGCACAAATGTACTCCTCTATGCAAACAGGACAAAAATTTGGCATGCAAACCTTAGATCAAAATCTTGAAGGCTTACTCAAAAAGAGATTAATTACTAAAGAAGAAGCACGGACGTATGCTTTTAGTAAAGATAAATTCAATTAGTGTTGACATCAACCCAAACAGAGGTATTTGAAAATGGAAAAAGATGAAGCAATGAACTTTATGATTAAGTTGCTAAAGTTATTAACCAAGGAGGGAGGATCTGATTTATTTATTACCGCAGGCTTTCCCCCTGCAATGAAAGTGAAAGGCAAAATGAAGCCTATCACAAAAAAACCTTTAACAGCATTAGATTCACAAGCCATGACGCAATGTGTCATGAATGAAAAACAACTTAAGGAATTTGATGAAACCAAAGAATGTAACTTTGCTATCCATCCACCTGGTTTAAGTCGTTTTCGTGTCAATGCCTTTGTTCAACAAGGTTGTCATGGATTAGTCATGCGTATTATTGAAGCTGAAATCCCCAATTTTGATAAGATGAAATTACCGCCCATTTTAAAAGATATTATTATGGCAAAAAATGGGCTTATTATCATGGTAGGTGGTACAGGTTCTGGTAAATCTACTACCATGGCAGCTCTAATCGATCAACGTAATATGAATACCTACGGACATATTATTACGCTTGAAGATCCGATTGAATATGTGCATCCGCATAAAAATTGTATTATCATGCAACGTGAAATCGGTGTTGATGCTGATAGTTGGGAAATTGCCTTACATAATACCTTACGTCAAGCGCCTGATGTTATTCTCATTGGGGAAATTCGTGATGCAACGACCATGAATTTTGGCTTAGAATTTGCTCAAACGGGGCATTTGGCTATGGGAACCTTACATGCCAATAATGCTAACCAAGCAATTGACCGTGTTTTAGGCTTTTTTTCAACAGAAAAGCAAAAGAAAGTCATGCAAGATATGGCACTCAATTTAAAAGCGATTGTCTCTCAACGTTTGGTAAAAACTGTAGATGGCGGACGAACGGCTGCGATTGAAATTCTGATTAATTCTCCCTTGATTCAAGAATTGATTTCCAAAGGTGATGTGGCAGGTATTAAACCGATTATGGCAAAATCTGCGCCTTTAGGTATGAAAACATTTGACCAAGCACTTTTTGACTTACAACAAGAAGACAGAATTACGTTTGATGAAGCCATTGGCAATGCGGATTCTGCTAATGAATTACGTTTGAGAATAAAATTGGAAGGTAAAGATGCATCGGGTGGTTTGGGCAGTTCAAATCTGACTTTACTCGAAAAAGAAAAAGAGGACTAACATAACAAGGAAACCTGATTGGTTTACAATACCATTCAGGTTAAAAATTTTTATGACGCCTGAACTTAAAGAGATCAAAAAATATATCTTAGGGGAAACTGACAAAGAGTTTGTGTGTGTGAATAATCAACACACAGCCTTTGTGATGCTCAAACAAATTGAATTACGTTTAGATATTTTAAGTCGTGATTTTGATCCTGATATTTATAATAATATAGAATGTCGTGAGGCTATTGAAGATTTGGCTTTACGTAGTCGTTATTCACGTATTCGTATTTTACTTCAAGATACTAAAACGATTTCACAACGAGGTCATTTAATCCTTTATCTTGGTAGGCGTTTAGGTAATATGATACAATTTCGTAGCTTGAATTCTTTTTCAGAAAGTTTTATGATTGCAGATGGTATCGGGATAATGCACAAAACAGCGCCCCTTGCCAGCATCGTCAATTTTAAAGACAGACCCACTGCAAAGAAACTGTCTAAGATTTTCGAAGATCACTGGGAAAATGCAACGCCTGATCCCAATACACGTGATATGGTGATATAACAGGATAAAGTAATGACAATGAAAAGATATGTGATACTGTGTGTGTTAGTTAGTTTTATGGTG
>DAOVZS010000216.1 GCA_030635005.1 Thiomargarita sp.
TCAATTCCCAAGCAAGACTCCCCGTCACTCCCGCCACTCCTAAACTTATGGCTAAAATCCAATAACGTGTTGTTCGAGAAAATGAGCTACCGCCCTTAATATTCAAGCGATCACGTAAATTGGCAGCGATATCAGTGACGATATTAATAGGACAAACCCATGAACAATACGTGCGTCCACCCACAATAAGATAAAAAAGTAATACTATGGCAGCACCGATTAATGCCGTCGTTTCTAAACTTTGTCCTGCAAAAAGCGATTGGAGTAAGACATAAGGATCGGATAAGGGTAAAAAGTCTAAAGTCAGGCTGGAGGCCATATTCCCTTTAACTATCCAAATCCCTAACCAAGGTCCTAATAAAAACAGGCTTAAAATAGACAATTGCGTGATGCGTCTCAAAATCAACCATTTGTGCCGAAGGAGAAATCTCATAAGCCCTCCGGTAATCTATCTGGCAAATCAAGCACATCTTTGACTAAACTGCCCCCTGCTTTTTCCTTTTCTTCCCAGCCTAGGCGATAATGATGCCCTAATTCACCCTTAACTAATTGTTTTGGATAGATTTTTATTGCCGATATTTCCAAGACACATACCCGTTCACACTTACCACATCCCGTACAATAATCAGAATGCACAATAGGGAGAAACATGGCATGTCCCCCACTACGTCGATTATGCTGCATATCCAAAGTGATGGCGTCATCAATCAACGGACATGCCCGATAACACACATCACAACGTAATCCTAAAAAATTGAGACAGGTTTCTTGATCCATTAACACAGCCAAGCCCATTCTCGCATCATTAATATCGGTCAAATCATGATTTAAAGCCCCTGTCGGACAGGCTTTGACACAAGGAATGTCTTCACACATCTCACAAGGGATTTCACGGGCTAAAAAATAGGGGGTGCCTAAAGGCACGTCTGTTCCTAAGGTAGCTAAGGATAAACTATCATACGGACAATCCCGCACACATAAGCCACAACGAATACATGCCCCCATAAAATCATCCTCGGGCAAAGCACCGGGAGGACGAATGGCATAGGGGGGCAAAGTACTGGCTTGAGTGGCATACAGTGCCAATCCCCCCCCCAAAAGGCTAGCACCGCAAGCTGTCACGGCCGTTTCCATCAGGAAATGCCGACGACTTAGGCTAGGATTATGAGCCATCGTATTACGCTCTTTCAATCTTCACCGCACATTTTTTGTAGTCGGTTTCTTTTGAAATAGGACAAGTGGCATCTAAGGTCAATTTATTTACCAAACGACTGGCATCAAACCAAGGAATAAAGATCACACCCATGGGCGGACGATTACGTCCACGTGTTTCAATTTTAGCGAGAATTTCACCCCGTCGTGTTTTAATTTTTGCCGTCATACCCCGTCGCAACCCACGATTTTTGGCGTCTTTTCGATGCATGAATACGACGGCGTCTGGGAAAGCACGATACAATTCAGGGACACGTCGTGTCATTGAACCTGAATGCCAGTGTTCTAAAACACGCCCTGTCACTAACCACAAATCATATTCTTTATCAGGTTCTTCCGCAGCTGGCTCATAAGGTAAGGCAAAGATTCTAGCCTTGTTATCAGCGTGCCCATAAAATTGGATTTCTGTGCCTTTCTCCACATGAGGATCATAGCCTTCACGATAACGCCACAAGGTTTCTTTACCGTCTATGACAGGCCAACGGAGTCCACGTGATTGATGATATTGGTCAAAAGTTCCTAATTCATGTCCTTTTTTAGGGCCATGTAGTCCAAATAGGCGATATTCTTCATATAATCCTTTTTGGAGATAATAACCAAAATGTTCCATTTCATCATTGCCATACACGTTTCCAGCGGAATCGGTGACTTCTTGCTTAGGATATTTATCCACTTCTCCATTTGTAAAGAGCACCTCATAAAGGGTTTTTCCCCGATATTCAGGCATTTTGGCAATGAGTTCTTCTGGCCAAACTTCTTCTACTTTAAAGCGTTTTGAAAATTCAACGACTTGCCAGACATCAGATGTTGATTCACCGGGGGCTTGCACTTGTTGGCGCCAAAATTGTGTGCGACGTTCTGCATTACCATATGCCCCTTCTTTTTCTGTCCACATGGCGGTAGGTAAAATGAGATCTGCTGCCATGGCTGTTAATGTGGGATAGGGATCAGATACAATGATGAAATTCTCAGGATTACGATAACCAGGCCATGTTTCATTATTGAGGTTAGCCGCTGCTTGCATGTTATTTGTACATTGCACCCAATAGACATTGAGTTTGCCATCTTTCAGCATGCGATTTTGTAACACAGCATGATAACCCGGTTTTGCGACAATCGTTCCTTCAGGTAATTTCCATATTTTTTCTGAAAAATCACGATGTTCTTTTTTCATCACAACCAAATCTGCAGGCAATCTGTGTGCAAATGTGCCGACTTCACGTGCTGTTCCACATGCGGATGGTTGTCCTGTCAAAGAAAAGGGACTGTTACCAGGTTCTGAGATTTTACCTGTGAGTAAATGAATGTTGTAACACAGTTGATTCACCCAAGTGCCCCGTGTATGTTGATTAAAGCCCATCGTCCAGTACGAGGTGACTTTTATTTTCGGATCAGCATACAGTTTGGCAAGGGCTTCTAATTTGTCTTTGGGGACACCTGACATCTCATGTGCTTTTTCAAGCGTGTATTCAGCCACAAAGGTTTTGTATTCGTCAAAGGTATAAGGTTGCGATCCTTTTGCATTTTTAGAATTTTTAGCGTTTTGTTCTCTGGGATCTTCAGGACGTAAACCATAGCCAATATCGGTATTACCCACTCTGAAGTTAATATGTTTTTTGACAAAATCCTCATTCACATTGCCACTTTGAATGATGTAGTTGGCAATATAATTAAGAATGACTAAATCAGTTTGGGGTTTAAACACCATACCAATATCAGCCAAATCAAAATTTCTGTTTTTAAACGTGGATAATACGGCGACTTTAACATGTGAATTGGTTAAACGACGATCTGTGAGACGTGACCATAAAATAGGGTGCATTTCGGACATATTGGCGCCCCATAATACAAACGCATCTGCATGTTCTAAGTCATCATAACAACCCATAGGCTCATCAGCCCCGAACGTACGTATAAATGCGCCCACTGCTGATGCCATACAATGACGCGCATTGGGATCAAGATTATTAGAACGAAATCCTGCTTTCATCAATTTAAGGGCAGCATATCCTTCCCACACCGTCCATTGTCCTGATCCAAACATCCCGACACTGGTAGGTCCTTTCTTCTTAAGGGCTTCCTTCCATTTTTCCGCCATGATATCAAAGGCGTGTTCCCAAGAAATAGGTGTAAATTCGCCTTCTTTATCATATTCTCCATCCGTCATCCGTAATAAGGGTTTGGTTAAACGATCCTTACCGTACATGATTTTAGATAAGAAATAACCCTTAATACAATTCAATCCCCGATTCACAGGCGCATCAGGATCGCCTTGCGTGGCAACCACA
>DAOVZS010000234.1 GCA_030635005.1 Thiomargarita sp.
ATCGCTCTTTTTAAAACTGATGTAAAGACAACATCAAAATGATAATCTTTAAGTAAATCACCAGCAATCAAGGCTTCTTGTTTACCTTTTTCAGATAAATCAACATCAGTCCAGCCCGTAAAACGGTTTTCTTTATTCCAAACACTTTCTCCATGTCTTATTAAGACAAGTTTATACATGAACGCTACTCCCTTGAAAACATTAAATTGAATTTAACTATATAGTTTAACCATAATTGCAAAAAAGTCCAATATAAAATCAATATACTATAAAACTATCAAATAATAACTAATAGTTTTTTTTATAGAAATAAAAAAAACTTGACATGAAACAATCTTTTATATTATGGTATTTATTATCTAATTTAATTTTTCAGACTTAAAAGTCTCATGTAGGAGGTTAATAGAAATGAGCAGTAGTCATTTTAATGATTATGGGATGAATTCTATGTCAGGCGGTCGTCCACCTATTACATTACTCACCCATGATGATGATATTGAACGAGCATCTCGTTCTATGAAAGCGATGTCTCATCCATTACGTTTAAAAATTCTTTGTGTATTAGGGGAACATGAATATAGTGTACAGGATATTGTCGAACAAGTAGGCACTTCCCAAAGTAATATTTCGCAACATTTAGCCATTTTACGAGATAAAAGTATTTTAGGATCACGTAAAGATGCTAATCGTGTCTATTACCATGTGACGGATGTGCGTACCTTACGTCTCATTAGCATGATGCGTGAAGTCTTTTGCTCTTCTTACTGTACTTGATTCATTATTAAACAATCCCTATATAATAGTACACTCACATTACAAGAGGTTTTTATGACTGTTGATCGTATTGTATTTATCGTGGCAGGGACTTTTATTATGTTATCAGTTGCTTTAAGCCAATATCATCATATTTATTGGCTTGGATTCACAGCCTTTATTGGTGCAAATCTGTTTCAAAGTGGCTTTACTGGTTTTTGTCCCTTAGCCTTCTTCCTTAAAAAGGCAGGTGTCCCAACGACCAGAAGTTAACATAATGGAACAAATTTTTGAATTTATTGGTAATCATACCAGTTTATTTCTAGCATTTACTTTTGTGCTTGGTTTATTGATGTGGAGCTTCTTAAGTGAACAATTGTCAGGAATTAAGGGCGTATTGCCACAAGAAGCGACATTATTGATTAATCATGAAGAAGCCTTTGTGCTAGATGTTCGGGAAGACGGTGAATATGCAAAAGGGCATATTCTAAATTCTATGCATATCCCATTAAGTATGCTTCCTGATAAGATCAGCCGTTTAGAAAAATATCGGCAACATCCTATTATCATCAGTTGTCAAAGTGGGAACCGATCTGGAGCAGCAGGTCGTAAATTGATGAAAAATGGTTTTGAAAAAGTGCATAATCTTAAAGGCGGCATTCTTGCATGGCAAAATGCTAATTTACCGCTTTCAAAGGGAAAGAGCCGTTCAAAATAATCTTTTTTTGACAGACTAGGAGCAATTAAATATAATGGCACAAGAGAGTCAACCAGAGAAAAAAACGCAGAATGCACCTCCCAAAGAGCAATTTGGGATACAAAGTATTTATGTTAAGGATATTTCTTTTGAAACACCCAATTCTCCCCAAATTTTCAAGGTACAATGGCAACCAGAAATAGAATTGAAAATTTCTGATGAGCTTAAAACATTACAAGAAGATGTTTATGAAGTAACTTTGACATTAACAGCAACCGTTAAAGTCAAAGAAAAACAACAAACAGCTTTTTTAATTGAAGTACATCAAGCAGGTGTTTTCACGATTAAAGGATTTCCAAAAGACAAATTATCATATATGATACATAGTTATTGTCCTAATTTGTTATTTCCTTATGCACGTGAACTGATTTCTAGTCTCGTCGCACGGGGTGGATTTCAACCTTTACTATTAGCACCGATTAATTTTGACACCTTGTATACTCAACGTTTAAAGCAACAACAAAATAAACAAGCTTCATAACGGGAAAAAAAACCGAGTATTCAACTCGGTTTTGCAATTTTATATATGACACAACCAATTTTAGTCGTGGGAGCGGGTTCATGGGGAACGGCTCTTGCATTTGTATTAGCACGTAATGGACATCACGTGTTACTTTGGGGACGCAACCCTGAACATGTACAGCAGATGACACACACACGACAAAATGCTCGTTTTTTACCCGACGAGCATTTTCCTGAGACCTTACAACCCATTGCGTTGTTAGAAGAAGCGATCCCTAAAGTTAAAGAGATTGTGCTTGGAATACCGAGTATTGCATTTCGTGAAATACTGGAAAAAATTGCGAGACACATTACAAAAGAAGCTCGTATTTGTTGGGCAACTAAAGGCTTGGAAAGCAAAACGGGTTTATTATTACACCAAGTAGCACAACAAGTATTAGGTGAACAACGTGCTTTAGCCGTGTTATCAGGTCCCTCATTTGCAAAGGAAGTCGCAGCGGGTCTTCCCACAGCCGTCACAATTGCCTCCAATGATACACAATATGCCCAAGATTTGGTCAAATTATTCCATAATCAAAGTTTTCGCCCTTATAGCAGCCCTGACATTATTGGCGTACAATTAGGGGGAGCTGTCAAAAATATTATGGCTATTGCTGCTGGTATTGCGGATGGATTAGGTTTTGGAGCGAACACGCGCACTGCTTTAATTACCCGTGGATTAAGTGAAATGGTACGCTTTGGCATGGCACAGGGCGGAAAACATGAAACGTTTATGGGATTAGCCTGTTTAGGAGATTTATTACTCACCAGTACTGATAATCAATCACGAAATCGTCGATTTGGGTATGCATTAGCACATGGCAGTGGGATTAGCCAAGCACAAAAAGAGATTGGACAAGTGGTTGAAGGCGTACGGGCTGCGGGTGAAGTCAGTCGTCGTGCACAGCAACTTGGGATAGATATGCCTATTGTTGAACAAGTCAATAGAGTGTTACAAGGCTTATGTACACCCAAAGAAGCCGTTCAA